>JAYUTK010000094.1:0-2008 GCA_043755195.1 Gallionellaceae bacterium | reverse complement strand
ATACATGGACGCCCACTTTTGCCAAGCTTTCAATCGATGATATTGAGTAGGTAAAGATTGCAGCCATACATCCGGATTTTTGGTGAGGCCTTCGCCTCTATCCCTGATGGAATTCGCTGAGTAACGCCAGATCATTAGATCGCACTCGAAGTGCTATGGATTACGCTGGTTTGGTTACTCACGGTCTGACCTGTCTCGCCATCACTTCATGATTGCCTGTGCAATCGGTGGTTCTGCTCCTTCAACTCGTTAATAACTGGTTTTACTCAACCGCCTTGATTACATGCCGGCAACCACGGCTGCCGGTGTGTAATCGGGGCGGAAGGTTCGATCATTGGCCAACAGTGCCCACACGATCCGGGCATTCTTGTTCGCCAGTGCGACCGCCGCTATGTTCTTGTTGCGCCTGGCCATCAACTTTCTTAACCAGCTCTCCGGCTCTGCTTTGGTCTCGGCAAAGCGAATCACGGCTCTTGCTCCGTGGATCATCAAGGTACGCAGGTAAGTGTCGCCACGTTTGCTGATGCCCAACAGATTCTGCTTGCCACCACTGGAATGTTGCCGAGGCACCAGTCCCATCCATGCGGCGAGCTGACGACTGTTCCTGAACTCCCGCGCATCGCCCACCGTTGCCACAATCGCACTCGCCGTGATCGGCCCCAGCCCGGGGATTTCTGCCAGCTTGCGGCTGGCTTCGTTTTCGCGGTGCCACAATTGTATTTGGGCTTCCAGTTCTTTGGCCTGACGATCCATCTCTTTCAGGTTCTCCGTCAGCCGTTCGATCAGGTTACGCATCGTGCCAGGCAATCCGTTTTCACCCTCTTCCAGAATCTCCGGTATCTGCTTCATGATCGAGCGGATGCCCCGCGGTATCACGATGCCGAATTCGGAGAGCAAGCCCCGTATCTGATTACCTTGCGCGGTGCGGGCTTTGACGAATCCCTGACGTGCCCGGTGCACTGACAGGATCGCTTGTTGCTCAACGGTCTTCATCGCGACGAAGCGCATGTTCGGTCTGCTCACCGCTTCACAGATCGCTTCAGCATCCGCCATATCGTTTTTGTTCGTTTTGACATAGGGTTTCACGAATTGGGGTGCCATCAATTTGACCGTGTGCCCGTATCCTTCAAGCTTCCGCGCCCAGTGATGTGCGCTGCCACAAGCCTCCATGCCAATCAAGCACGGTTGCAAGTTTGCAAAGTAAACTGGCATCTCGGCACGCTTCAGTTGCCGGCGCACTGCAACCTTACCGCGCTTATCCACACCGTGAATCTGGAAAACTGCTTTTGCCAAATCAATGCCTATCGTAGTAATCTTCATTTCGGATGCCCCTTTCTATGTTTAGTGGTAGTAGTTGCCACCACTACTTTGGCACTTAGATGCCGTATTGGGAAGTGGGCGTCCATTCCATTATTAGAAAAAGTATTGCATTTCAGTTTGGATACGGTTCCGTTTTTATTGTTGGGCGTAGCGCCTGAAGTGCTGGCCACTTATTTTTTGCTTTATTCAGTCAACGGGTTTTTTCAGCACAGCAATGCACACATCCGATATGGCTGGCTTAATTACCTAGTTGGTAGTGCAGAAACACATCGTTGGCATCACGCCAAAGATCCCAAAACGGCATCATGTAATTTTGGTAGCAGCACGGTTATTTGGGATATCGTTTTCGGAACCTGGTTCTTGCCAAAAGAAAATCAAGTGGAGAAAATTGGCATAATAAATGAGCACTACCCCAAGGATTTTTTGGCGCAGCTGACGATCCCGTTTAAGCAACATCGCGACTGATTATTTTGATGCTACATAAACTGAAACATAGCCTTGCAAATGTAATGATTGGTTTGCAATTACGCTGGGTGTGGTTTACCGAGGTGAGAAAACTGTTGGGTACAACCAAGCATCCCATGCAAATGCAGCAGGCACTTCTTGCTGAAATCATTAAGAAAAACCACACAACCACATTTGGCATTCAACATGGCTTTGAAAAAATCAGTAACTATGCGGATTTTTG
>JAYUTK010000093.1:0-2010 GCA_043755195.1 Gallionellaceae bacterium | reverse complement strand
CGGGCAGGCAATTGATCTGGACGCTGTGGGTAAGCCGCTCACGCTGACCGAGCTTGAGTTTATGCATATTCATAAAACCGGTGCCTTAATTCGTGCCGCAGTGATGCTGGGTGCGCGTTGCGGTAATGCATTAGAAGTGTCTGAGCTGGAGCAGTTGGATCATTTTGCTAAACGCATTGGTCTGGCATTTCAGGTAGTGGATGATATTCTGGATGCAGAGTCCAGCACCGCTACCTTAGGTAAAACAGCGGGTAAAGACGCGGAACAGAATAAACCGACTTATGTGTCTTTGATGGGCGTTGAAAAAGCACGTGAGTTTGCTCAGGAATTGCGCGTTGATGCCATGTCGGCACTCGATATTTTTGGAGATAAAGCCAAACGCTTGCGTGAATTGGCCGACTTCATCGTTTTTAGGCAATTTTGACACGCATGTACGATTTATTAAACAGCATAGACATGCCTGAGCAGTTGCGCCTGCTTGAGCGCCGACAATTACCCCAGTTGGCGGATGAGCTTCGTGCATTTTTGGTCGAAAGTGTCAGTCAAACGGGTGGTCATCTTGCTTCCAATCTAGGGACGGTAGAGCTTACCATCGCCCTGCATTATGTATTCAACACCCCATCAGACCGCATTGTATGGGATGTAGGGCACCAGACCTATGCGCACAAAATTTTGACCGGACGGCGCACAGCCATGCAAAAATTACGCATGCTAGGCGGGATAGCGGGTTTTCCCAAACGTGAAGAAAGTGAGTACGACACCTTTGGTACCGGTCATTCCAGTACGTCTATCAGTGCTGCCTTGGGCATGGCTGTTGCAGCCAAAGCGCAGGGGCTGGATCGGCGCTCAGTGGCTGTCATTGGTGACGGTGCGATGACCGGCGGCATGGCATTTGAAGCTCTGAATAATGCCGGTACCGCAGATGCTAATTTGCTGGTCATCCTGAACGACAATGATATGTCGATTTCGCCTAATGTCGGCGCATTGAATAATTACCTGGCCCGTCTTATGTCTGGCCGTTTTTATGCCGCCGTACGCAAGGGCGGTGAAAAAATTCTGGGGGCGGTGCCGCCGATCCTGGAACTGGCCAAACGTACCGAAGAGCACGTTAAGGGCATGGTAACGCCGAGCACGTTGTTCGAAGAATTTGGCTTTAATTACATAGGCCCGATTGATGGACATGATCTGGATGTGCTGGTAGCCACGCTGAATAATATCCGGCAGCTGGAAGGTCCGCAGTTTCTACATATTGTAACGCGCAAGGGCAAAGGCTATGCCTTGGCAGAAGATGACCCTTGCCTGTACCACGGGGTATCAAAATTTAATCCGGAAGACGGATTGGTGAGCAAGACGGGTAGCGTTAAACCTACGTATACTCAAATTTTTGGGGACTGGTTGTGCGATATGGCCGCGCTGGACGAACGCTTGGTGGGGATCACCCCGGCCATGCGTGAAGGCTCCGGCATGGTGCAGTTTTCAGAGCAGTACCCCAAGCGCTATTTTGACGTAGGCATAGCCGAACAGCACGCACTGACGTTTGCCGCCGGGCTGGCGTGTGAAGGAATCAAGCCGGTAGTGGCGATTTATTCTACATTTTTGCAACGTGCATACGACCAGCTCATCCACGATATCGCAGTGCAGAACCTGCCTGTGATGTTTGCGATTGACCGCGCCGGTCTGGTGGGCGCCGATGGCCCAACCCATGCGGGTAGTTTTGATCTGAGCTTTCTGCGCTGCATACCTAACCTGACCATAATGACGCCATCGGACGAAAACGAATGCCGTCAGATGCTGTATACCGCCTATATGATGGATTCACCAACAGCCGTGCGCTATCCGCGTGGTGTTGGCGTTGGTATGGCAATTCAGAAAGACATGCAGGCCTTGCCCGTTGGTAAAGGTGAAATTCGTCGTCAAGGCGAGAAAATAGCTATATTGGCCTTTGGTAGCATGCTTCAACCTGCTTTGGATGCAGCGCAAGAAATCAATGCTACAGTGGCGAATATGCGT
>JAYUTK010000092.1:0-2050 GCA_043755195.1 Gallionellaceae bacterium | reverse complement strand
CCTCAAAATACGCTTGACTGCCTTTTTTGAGATACTGCCCGGCAATGTCCGCCAGCGCCCCGAATATCACGACGCGGTGCCACTCGGTGCGCTCTTTCTTTTCGCCGGTGGCTTTGTCTTTCCATTCCTCAGACGTGGCCAGAGATAAATTGGCCACGGAATTGCCGTTTTGCATTGTGTGCATATCCGGGTCTTGCCCAAGCCGACCTACCAAAATTACTTTGTTGACGCCTCTGCCCATTTTAACCTCTGTTTTGTTGTAGTGATTTTTTTAGTTCGCCGATGAAGTGTGGACTAGTGATTTGTTTTTGTCCACGTCGTTTTTATCAATCGCCATTTAACAGCCGCCTCAAATCCTTGACGCGCTCTAGTGCATCATCCCGCTTTGTTGGCTGGCCATCATTGCCAATCATTAAGCCCGCAACGGCAAAAGTCATATCCTTACCGGGCGGCGGCAATAATTGCCGCGCTTGATCTGGGCTAATGAGCTTAGCCCCTGCGCAAGCATCAACAATCATTTTTTGATCATTTGCGGTGTCTGCGACAAGTCTCAGCGCATGATCAACGCTGATGCTCCCAGCAGCAACAGCTAACGCCAGCGCCGGGGCGCGTGACGCCTTATCGTGGCCTAGGCATGGAAACCATGCGGGCGGCTCGCCGACCGTCCGCGCAAGCGATACAAGGGCCGCATACTCGCGCTTAAAAGCAATCTGCGCGCCCACCTCATCGCCGCGCTGAAATAATTCGTAAGCACATCCCCACGCGCTAGCCATCTCTTGCGTGATAACGGCGCTTGTAGAGTCGTCCTTTGGCATCATTGCCCATGCCCTATCCATAGTGGGCCGACCGTCTGGACTTAGCGCCTCGATCTGCTCGAGCACGTCCGCAAGTGTCAATTTAAATTTTGATTGGCGCCGCACGATGGTTAGCGCTTTGATTACAACCTGATCTGGATACGCTGACAAATCAGCAGCCATCATTGCGGCGGTAGATGGGGAGATGGCGTTGCCCATGGCTTCGGCAGTCGCTGCAATCGCTTCGAAAATTTTTTTCATTCGCCATTCTCCCCTTCGTCCTTCTCCCTTTTCATTCTGGCATATATTTCCATGGCCTCATCAACAATGCTTGCATTAGCTGAGTGCTGATCGATCTGCCGTGATCTGGTCGCCGTCATGCTGCGCCCGGTCGCCCACTCTGTGCGTAATTTTTCCGCCTCCATCAGCAAGCAATCGAGCGAGTGCCCACGACTGACGTGCCATGTCATATTGCTGGCCAGGTAGTGAGCGGCGATGTGTGGGGCTTCCTCCACTCCGACCCGCCCGACGAATAATTTGATCTGGCCGTTCACCTTTGCGTTTCTGACTGGCTCAGCACCGTATCGTGAAAAATACGCATTGCTGTATGCCCTCCACGTTTCCATGCAAGCCATCTGTAACGGCGTGGGCGGTTGCTTCTCTTTTGCAGCTGATTTTTTAATGCTGGTGGGTTTTGGTTTTTGGTCGGCGTGAAAATGTTCCGGTTCCGGTTCCGGTTCCGGTTTACGGTTTACGGTTTCAGTTACGGTTTCTGTTCCGGTTACGGTTACGGTTAAAGGTACGGATGTATGCAATTGCTTTACATCTGTATGCAGAACCTCTGTAAGCCGCGCCACGCGTGTGTTTTCAATGTTTTTTGGCGGCTCCGGGTATTTGCTCGCCGTTGCCCGTGGTTTATTGTCCCATTTTGTGATTTGGAGCGTTTTTTTGTCGTCGTGACTGTAAATTTGTATTAGCATACAGTTGTAAAGCTCTTGCAGGAGATTGTATACATCTGTATGCAACAGATTTTCTTTTAGCGGGAAACACTTTGCTTTTACAACAGCGGGCCTGGCATCTAGCCGGCCAAAATCGTCGACATTTACAAGCAGGCGATAATATAAGCACTCAGCCATGGGGCTACATTTATCAATCCTGTCGCTGTCACATATGCCTTGCTTTAGATATCTAGTGGGCATCTTCTGCCCCCATGATATTAACGTTCATATTCATAACAATCCTCTATGGCGCTGGCC
>JAYUTK010000091.1:0-2060 GCA_043755195.1 Gallionellaceae bacterium | reverse complement strand
ATCTGTAGCTGCAAGGGCACGGCGCTACCGGTCAAGATGGTACCCGTCAGCGGATCAGCCGCATAACCCGTTAACGAATGCCCTTGGGAACTGACGATGAAGCCGTTCTTGTCCAGCTGGAACTGGCCATTCCGGCCATAGACAATCGACCCATTATTATCCATCTGATAAAAACCCTGGCCACTAATGGCAATGTCCAGTGGGTTGCTGGTAGCGCTGACATTGCCCTGCCCAAACTGCTGCGCCACGGTTGCCACTCTGGTGCCGATACCGACTGCAGTCCCGCCCGAGCCACCCAAAGAATTGGCATACACATCCGCAAACTGCGCCTGCGATTGCTTGAACCCGACCGTGTTGGCATTGGCTACGTTATTGCCTATCACATCCAAGCTTTTAGCTGCCCCGTTCAATCCGCTCAAACCCTGTTGAAAACCCATTTCAATCTCCTCGTGTTAGTGTGGTTTCGCGCCGTTCGCTAAAGTATTTCTGATCTCTGTAGACACGTTACATAATCTGTTTGACTGAGGACAGGGTATAGCTGCCCAGTTGACCCACATCCAGCATTGCCCCCTGCGCTCCGGGCGTTACCGAATTAACCACCCCGAAAGCCAGAGCCAGAGGATCAGATTGTTCACCACTCAACATTGACGTCACCGTGAATTTGTAAGACCCATCCGCCACTGGCACACCCGCATCGTCCAGCCCGTCCCAGGCAAATGGAAGTATGCCCGCCTGCTGCGCGCCCAGTTGCAAAGTACGCACAATATTGCCTGCCGCACCCTGTATGGTTACGGTAACAGTGTCGGCCGGTTGTTTTAATTCGACTCCGCCCAAGGCCTGGCTGTTGACCAGCTTGATTGCGGAGCCCGGCACCAGTACCCCATGACCGATCATGCTGGTGGATGAAACAGATTGTGCCGCCGCCATGCTGGCACTAAGTGCCTGCAGAGTGACGTTGAGCTTGTCTATGCCGCTCACCGTGCTGAGCTGCGCCATTTGCGAAGTCACTTGTGCATTATCCATCGGGTTAAGCGGATCCTGATTTTGCATCTGCGTGACCAGCAGTTTCAGGAACTTGTCCTGTGTGTCCGCCACGCCACTCTTGGCCGTATTTCGCTTGGCATCGAGCGAGGCAAACAGGGCGGCAGCGGAGTGGGTGTCTGAAGTGGAGGTAATCATGGCTTATTCCTTTCTACTGACCGATGGTGAGGGTTTTTAGGAGCAAACTCTTGGAGGTATTCATCACATCCACGTTATTCTGATAGGATCGGGAAGCTGAAATCATGTTCACCATTTCTTCCACCACATTCACATTGGGCATAGTGACATAGCCCTGCTCGTTGGCCAGGGGATGCTTGGGATCGTAGACCATTTTCAATGGCGAATTATCTTCCACGACCGCCGTTACCTTGACGCCTTCGCCGCCTTGCCCCTCCGTTGGGGTGGCGCTGAACACTACTTGTTTGGCGCGATACGGCTGGCCATTGGCGCTGGTTGCACTGTCGGCATTGGCCAGATTACTCGCCACTACATTCAGGCGCTGCGCCTGCGCAGTCATGGCCGAACCGGAAATGTTGAAAATATTGAATAATGACATGACAGTTATCCTTGGATGGCCATCAACAAATGCTTGATTTCTTCGCTGACAAATTTCACGCTGGCCTCATAGCGTAGGGCGTTATCAGCGAATTGCGCGCGCTCGACGTCCATGTCTACCGTGTTGCCGTCCGCAGTCGGCTGTACTGGCTTGCGGTACATGACCAGCGCGCCCGGCACACTAGTCCCCACGCCGCCAGCAATGTGGCCCGCAGCTGTCGCCGTTAATTGTGCTTTTCCACCACTGCCGGAAATCGCGCCTTGTAGAGCACTGGCAAAATCAATGTCACGCGCTTTATAATTGGGCGTATCCGCGTTGGCAATATTAGCCGCCAGCAATTCTTGGCGCGCTTCGCGCAGGTTGAGCGCAGCCCGATAAAACTGTAACGCACCATCTATTTTTCCGGTCATATCCGTCTCCCCACCACTCCCATGAGTGCATATCCTAAACACAAATCCTGCCT
>JAYUTK010000090.1:0-2069 GCA_043755195.1 Gallionellaceae bacterium | reverse complement strand
GGCATGGCGGCATTCCCGCCGCGCGAACTGGGTGCAGCCCTTGAACGGCTACGTTATGATCATCCCGCGCTGCAACTTTGAGGGGAGACCTCAGAGTCAGACTCCATTGATCACTTCAACATCTGGGTGATCTTGTCCATGATTTCCGGGCTGTCTGCCTCGACAGCCGAGGCAAAGCTATAAACCGTTTTGCCGTCAGTGGATATCAAGTATTTGTGGAAATTCCATTGGGGTTCCATGCCGGCACTCTTCGCTAATTCTTTGAAAAGCGCATTCGCATTTTTGCCTTTTACACTACTGGGTTCGCTCATCGGAAATTTGACGCTGTAGGTCAGCTTGCAAAATTTGGCAATCTCCGCGTTGCTGGATAGCTCTTGTTTAAAGTCGTTTGAAGGGAATCCCAGCACCAGCAAGCCTTGTTCTTTATATTTGCTGTACATTCCTTCGAGTTGCTCGAACTGGGGTGTGAAGCCGCACTTGCTTGCGGTGTTCACAACCAGAATCGGTTTGCCGGCGTACTGGCAGAGATCGATCTTGTCGCCTTGCAGCGTGGTAATGGTGCGGGCAAGCAGGGGAGGGCAACTTGCAGCAAATGCCGGGAAGTAAAGTAGTAGTGCAGCAAGCGTAAGTATGGTTCTCATCATCACTCCTTATTTTTACTATTTAGCTGCGGGCTCTGCGCTTCAGGAAACGCATCATACTTCCCAGCAAGGGAATCTTTTCACACTAACACATGTAACAGAGGGGTCAGGTCTTGCATTAACACATCCTGAATTATAGGTACCAAATTCGAGTTTCTTTTCTGCATGAAAACAACCCCCCCCTGACACATTCTATTCAGCCTTCAAAAGAAATCTTCTTCGCGCTGATGACGTATGGCCAGTACGGTCACGGTCTGGCTATCTTCGATTTCAAACAATGCTACATAACCATTTGCGCCAAAGCTGATAATCAATTCGCGCAGCAAGGGATGTTCCGGCGAGGCCTTGCGGCAACTGAATGGGAAGGTTCGCAGGAATTCAATGCCTTTGGCAACCCCTGTTCTGGCTCGCGCGGTGGCTTTCACATCCCGTTCCGCAAGAAAATCGAACAGGCGTTGCAAGTCTTTCGCGGCGGCAGGGGTGAACCGTACCGTGTAGCTCACTTGCGGGCAGCTGCCTTGCGTGTGCGCGCCAGCGTTTTGTCGAGTCCGGCCAGCACCGCTTCTGCCGAAACATATTTGCCTGACCGGAGCGCTTCATCCCGGGCTGCCAGCCCACGGGCGATAAATTCTTGTTGCATTGCCCGGCGCTGGATGTTGTATTGAATTGACTCCAGCACGAAACCGGAAAGAGTTTCTCCTTCCACCAGCGCAGCCTCGGCTGCGGAACGCAGCTCTTCGTTCACCCGCAACGGCGGGAAAGTGGAAGTCTTGGCTGTGGTTTTGGTTGTGGTTTTCATGGCGCAATCCTTTTTGCATTGCAGATGCGATGCAGTATCGCGCCCGGCAATTAAAAACGCAAGTGGAATTAAATGGGTCGAATCCCCCCGAATTGCCAATTGTCATGACGCTTGCGACGCTCTGGGCCACCTGCATCGGGGGTGCGATGCAAGTCGGCAAAGGGTAATGCTATTTATAAACCGCCTGATTAACCACCCCGGCACTACGTGCCACCCCTCCTCGCCGAGGAGGGGAACCTGCTGCTTGCAGGGGTGAGGGTTGATTCTCCCCGCCTTAAACAAGGAGGGGATGAAGCGAAGCGGAAGGGGTGGTAAGATTTTCACACCTGGATCATTTTTCCCCAGTCTGATTGCTTGCAGCGCCCGCAGTTTCAATCGCCGGTGAGTTTCTGAAAATCGTCGATATAGGACACGATCTTTTCGCTCAGATGATTTTTTTGACGGGTTGTCAGCAGTTCGAATATCTGCACAGTCATTTCATTCATTGCACTCTCATAGGCCGCAATGGCTTGCTGCTGTTGCGGTGATCTGGAAGTTTCCGGCATATCTATCCACTGCCGGAACAATGCGGCGATTTTATCTTCTCCTGCCTGGTTATTTAACAAGGAAATCAAACTGGCATGTTTTGC
>JAYUTK010000089.1:0-11357 GCA_043755195.1 Gallionellaceae bacterium | reverse complement strand
TGAGGGATGGTTTCTGGTAACTCCACCTTATCACTTGTCACGTGAGCCAGTCTTCTTTACATTATTTCAATTGGTTAAAGCTTAAGTAAGTGCCATTCGGTAGCGTCCCCTTTATTCCCCTTTATTCCTTTTACCCTTTATTCAAGCGAGTCAGGAGTACTTATGATTAAGTGAGCAAGCTTAGAGTAGTACGTGATATTTTTAAAATAATATATTTTTTATGCCTGCTGTTCCATCGATAGCGGAAGTAAAATGGCTGTAAAAGGGAGACATGGCAGCTACGGCAGTCGGTCAGGAGGAGTCAGTCGAAAATATAACTGGGAATGACCGCTCTTCGGCCAAAGCGGACCCTGGAGATTTTATGAAAATGGTGTCGGCGTGGCCTGCGGGGATGCCTGCTTCCAGGTTTTCGAACAATCACCATTGGCGAGTAGAATGCCGGAAGGACAAAGACGTGCCAAAAGCGAGCCAAGGAAAATAAGACTATGGAACAACCACAATTGGTTACTGCAAGCGAATTAGAAGACTATGCTCGAAGCAGAGATAGTGAGGCAACTATTCCAGAATTGGTATGGTGGCTTGTAACATCGTCAGTTCCTGACCTCACTGTTTGTCGCATCCCATATGGCGACTCAATAGGCCTACCTGGACTGGACGGATTGGTTGAAACAGAACGTGGATTTCGCCAGTTCGTACCAGCGAAAATAAGTTTCTGGGAAACTGGGCGTGGTGATCCTCAAGCTAAGGCGACGAATGATTATCGCAAACGTAAAAAAAGCATGTCTGCGGCAGAGCGTAAAGCATCAACCTTTGTTTTTGTCACGGCACGGAGTCGCGATTGGTCGCTAGCAAGCCAGACTAGGTGGATAAAGAGCAGAGAAAAAGATGGGTGGCGAGGCATCAAGATTCTGGACGGCGTCCAGCTAGCAGATTGGTTGCGTGACTTCCCATCCATTGGGAAATTGTTGATGCAAAGAATTGGACTCGTGAGGAGCGCCAATGGGTTCATAACACCAGCCGAGCGCTGGGCTCTACTTTCAAATTTAACTAGCAGTGACAATCTGCCGCTTCCTAACAAACTTTTTCTTGCTGGCAGAGATGCTGCCTGTGGAGAATTGAGCAGACTTTTCCGTGGCGAAATACAACAGATGTTGCTAGGAATAGAAAGTGAAAATGATGCTGAGGATTTTGTGGCGGCTTTTCTAGAGTCACAGGATTTTAATACACGGCTGGCATTCAGTGGCCGTTGTCTATTTATTAGCGATGCTGATACGTGGCATTCATTTGCCAATCTTAGATCTGCCCATGTACTCGTGGCTAGCCCCAGACTTGACTTGGAATTGAATGAGGGATTGCTCATGGCGGCTAGAAGAAATGGCCATAGCATCATCATTTCCGTATCTGGTACTTGGGCGCATGGAAATGAAAGCTTAATTTCAATACGCAGCCCATCAAGAAGCACGTTGGAAACGATATTTCGTGAAGGGGGGTTTGAGTCGGAACGTGCGCGTGAACTGGCTGGAGCTGGAGCGCAAAGCCTTTCCACCCTTAAGCGATACCTGCTCGGTCTTGGTGATCTGCCACCATATGCGACTTGGGAAAATGCACGAATCCTGGCGCAGGCGGGATTACTCGGTAGATGGCAAGGTGGAAATGCTGCTGACCGGGATGCGGTGGGGATACTGCTGGGAAAGCCTTATGGGGAGTGGATCGAGGTGGCTCGGAATGAAACCTTGCGCCCGGACACTCCCCTGATTCAGCGCAACGAAAGCTGGAAAATGATTTCACGCGGCGAGGCTTGGTCAGCACTGGGTGCCAGATTGACTGATGAAGATTTGGATCGTTTTCAACAGATGGCATTGGTGGTGCTTGGAGAAAAAGACCCTAAGTTTGATTTACCAGTTGATGAGCGTTTTGCAGTAGGTAAGACACTTTCTTATTCTGACGCGCTCAGGGATGGGATCGTCGAATCGCTTGCTCTATTGGGAAGCAAGCCAGCCGCACTTTCATCATGCACTCACGGTAAAGCTGAGGTGATTGCAAACATTGTTGTTCGACAATTATTCCAGAACGCGGATTGGGTCAAGTGGGCCAGTCTTCACAGCCACTTACCATTGTTGTCTGAGGCTGCCCCGGATGAGTTTCTAAATGCTGTCGAAGCGGCGTTGCTGGATCCTTCCACAAGCCCATTTCTCGGTGTATTTGCACAGGAAAGTAATGATTTCGGCGGCGGGACCTACACGAGCGGTTTGCTCTGGGCCCTTGAATCACTCGCTTGGCATCCTGATTACCTTGTGCGTGTTACAACGTTATTAGGTGAATTGGCAGCAATTGATCCTGGTGGAAGTTGGGCCAACAGGCCGAATAATTCGCTTGTTGATATATTTCTTCCTTGGCATCCACAAACCACGGCTACGATTCCTCAACGCATAGCAGCCGTGGAAGCGCTGCTTAGGGATCAGCCAGATGTAGGCTGGAAATTATTGGTGCGTTTATTGCCGTCAATGCACGGGACAACATCAGGCACACACAAACCCGCTTGGCGCCATTTCATTCCAAATGGATGGAAAGTAAATGTTACCCATGGTGAATATTGGGAGCAAGTCTTTGGCTATGCTAAATTGGCAACAAAAATTGCGGCGACCGATTTGCTGAAACTGACGGAGTTGGTTGAACGCTTACCCGATCTGCCTGATCCAGCTCACTCACAGGTAATGGTGTACCTTAGTTCTGATGTTGTTACCTCACTCCCCGAATCTGACCGGCTGCCTCTTTGGGAAACTCTTGTTGACCTAGCCGCAAAACATCGCAAATACGCTGATGCCCAATGGGCTATGCCAGCAGAATTTATTTCAAAGATAGAGGAGGCTGCTGCGAAGCTTGCTCCGTCCTCCACAAGCATGTTGCAGCGCCGACTCTTTAGTGAAAGAGATTTTGATCTTTATGAGGGGAATGACGCTTTTGAAGCGCAGCGGCTAAAACTCGATCAGAGGCGTCAAGATGCTATTAAAGAAATACTTGCAGCGGGCAATATTGAAGATGTATTGAATTTTGCGCGGCAAGTTGATTCGCCTGGAAAAGTTGGATTTGCTCTCGGTTCCTTGCAATCGCCAGATATTGATACATTCCTGCTACCTGCCTACTTGGAGCAAGCCGACAAAACGGTATCTGAGTTTGTTGGCAATTTTGTTTGGGGGAGATATTGGGGGCAGAAATTGATTTGGGTTGATAGGCAGTTGGGTAAGGGCTGGAACACAAAGCAAATGTTGGCCTTCTTGCTTCTACTTCCCTTCGATCCAGAAGTTTGGCGCAGGGCTGAACAGCACCTTGAAGGTGACATAGTCGGTTATTGGAAAGCAGTGAATGCAAATCCTTGGGGGCTGGAGCAGCAATATCTGTTTGAGGCAGCAGAAAAACTTATCTCCAATGGGCAGCCAAGTGCCGCCATAGATTGCTTATACCTGCTTGCGCACAAGAAGGCCGTTTTCCCGGCCAAACTTGCATTGAGTGCATTAATGGGGGCGCTTGCGTCGGATACCCAGGCTGGGAATCTTGATCAGCACCACATATTGGAGGTGATCAAATGGCTTCAAGAGAATGAGCCAGAGGACTCAGATGATTTATTTAAAATTGAGTGGGGTTTTCTTCAACGATTAGACCGACACTTCGGCGCGGAGCCGAAGAGACTTGAGCGCAGGCTTGCTACTAAACCTGATTTCTTTTGTGAAGTAATCGCAGCCGTCTTCCGGTCGGACAAAGATAAAAAAACCGAGCGTGTTGTTACGGATGCCGAGAGAAATATTGCTCGAAACGCCTACCACCTCCTGCATGGCTGGAGGACGCTCCCTGGGGCAGCAGAAAATGGCAGTTTTGATAGCATCAAGTTTAATGAGTGGCTTACCGAGGTCAAGCGGCTAACAACCGAATCGGGGCATTTCAAAATTGCGATGGATCAGCTTGGACAGGCTTTAGCGTATGCACCTTCCGATCCTAGCGGCCTTTGGGTACACAAAACCATTGCAGAAGCACTTGACGCCAAAGATGTTTCAGCAATGCGTTCTGCTTTCACCACGGGCTTATTTAACAGGCGCGGCGTTCACGGCTTTTCCGCTGGAAATGAGGAGCAAGCAATAGCTGATGATTATCGTGCCAAAGCAAATGCCTTGGCGGAAAATGGATTTCATCGAGTTGCAGATACCGTTAAGAAGCTTGCTAAAAGCTATGAGCGTGACGCAGCAAGTGAATCCGAGAGAGATATTTTCGACGTATAGAAAATAATTTCACTGGGCTGTGGTTATGCTATGGGTCGACTCTTAGAAAATCCTGAAAGCAGACATCCCCGCAGGCCATGCCGACACCATTTTATAAAATCTCCAGGGTCCGCTGTGGCCGAAGACCAGCCATTCGCAGCAATCGCTCTGACCCGTCTCGAACGGGCACACAGCAGTCTATTTGTAGCCGCTAACGCCCATGCCAGTTGTTACTCCTACAGCAGTCATACAAAAAAATTCACCCGATGATAGAACATGGCTCATCGCTCGAACTCACGCGACTCATCCCATTACGCCTTAATGCGAGTTCCAATTATCTGGATGTCTCGTTGATCCATTTTGCCAGCCGTTGCCGTATGCGCATGAGGCGTTCGTCGCTGATCGCGCCAATGCTGCCGACAAGCAGTTTGCCGTCGAGGACGGTCAGGCGCGACAGGCGGAGGAGGCTGGGGACTTTCAGGCCGCTGCCGGGGAAGTCGGCATCGGCAGGCGTGATTATTTCATCGAGTTCTTCTGCCTGTTGGGTTTGCGATGAGACCATGCAGACCAGCCAGTCGTCAAAATTGGCGGATGCCTGCCGCAACATGAGTACGGGGCGCAGCTTCGTGTCCGAAAGGTCGGTGTAGGGAAGGTAACCAGTACGATCTGGCCGCTCCGCTTCATTGCCAGTGTTCTTTCAGGTCGTCCAGCGTGTAGCGGACGGAATCGTCTTCCATGCCGCGCACGGCCTGCCGCATGGAAAATTCCGCAAACTCGGCCTCGGTCCATTCGTCATGGCCGGAGTCCGCTGCCACGCCGCAACGCGCCGCAAGGAATGTGACGAAGTCGAATACTTCAGACTGTTTTTCCTTAGGCAAGGATTGGACGGTTTTAAGCAGTTCTGCGTATCCCATGTTGCACTCCTGTCGATGTACATAATTATCATAGCACCAATCAGCAAAAACGGCGGATAACGCTATGTTGTGCGTCTGTGGCGGCTGAATTGCAGCGGCTCATATCTGGTATGATTGTTCGAATAGATGGGCGGAACAATTTTTTTAAATAACTTTATGAACTTCACGCTCCACAACACTGACGGCCTCGCCCGTCGCGGCACTTTGCAACTCACTCACGGCATTGTCGAGACACCTGTTTTTATGCCGGTTGGCACCTATGGCACGGTCAAGGCGATGTCGCCGCTTGAGTTACGCGAGATTGGCGCACAAATTGTATTGGGCAATACTTTTCATTTATGGCTACGTCCGGGACTGGAGGTGATTGAGGCACACGGCGGGCTGCATCGTTTCATGGGCTGGGATGGACCGATACTGACTGATTCAGGTGGCTTTCAGGTGTTTAGTCTAGGGGCGCTACGCAAGATCAGCGAGGAAGGTGTGGCATTCCAATCGCCGGTGAATGGCGATAAATGTTTTTTGTCGCCCGAAGAATCTATGCGTATTCAGAAAATATTGAATTCCGATATTGCCATGATATTTGACGAGTGTACCCCCTATCCGACGGATGAGACGACCGCAGCGCAGTCCATGCGCCTGTCCCTGCGCTGGGCGGAACGCAGCAAGCGTGCGCATGAGGGCAATGCCAATGCGCTGTTCGGTATCGTGCAGGGCGGCATGCATGAGCATCTGCGCGATGAATCGCTGGCGGAGCTGGTTAACATCGGCTTTGACGGTTTTGCCATTGGCGGCCTGTCTGTGGGTGAACCGAAAGCAGACATGCTGCGAATTTTGCAGCATACCGCGCCGCAATTGCCTGCCGGCAAGCCGCGCTACCTGATGGGCGTAGGTACGCCGGAAGATTTGGTGGATGCGGTTGCACAGGGCATAGATATGTTCGATTGCGTGATGCCGACGCGCAATGCGCGCAACGGCATGATGTTCACCCGCCACGGCGACATCAAAATTAAAAACGCGCAATACCGAATGGATATGCGCCCGCTGGACGAACAGTGCGAATGCTATACCTGCCGCAATTTTAGCCGCGCTTATCTGCATCATCTCCATCGCATCGGCGAGATTCTGGGCGCACGGCTGAATACCATCCACAACTTGCACTATTATCAGGTGCTGATGAGCGAAATTCGCGCAGCCATTGCGGCCAAACAATTCAACCGCTTTATTTCCGGCTTCAGGCAAGCTCGCATCGGTTCGTGATAGAATCCGCCGCTTCAAAATATCAGGATAGCTATTATGTTTATTAGCAACGCATTTGCAGAAGCCGCAGCAACACCAGCCAGCCCCGGTTTGATCGAATTTTTGCCGCTAGTTGGTTTGGCCGCAGTTTTTTATTTTTTGATTCTGCGCCCACAACAAAAGCGTAGCAAGGAACAAAAAACCATGCTGGGCGGGCTACAAAAAGGGGATGAAGTCGTCACTTCCGGTGGCGCGCTGGGGCGTGTAACCAAGATTGGCGACAACTATGTGAGCGTGGAAATCGCCGATAATGTGACTGTTCAATTTCAAAAAAGTACGATTCAAACCGTGTTACCCAAGGGAACAATCAAGTCAATATAAGGCGCTGCAATGAACCACTATCCGCTTTGGAAATACCTGCTCATTTTTTCTACGCTTGCCCTGGGCTTTATTTATACGCTGCCCAATTTTTATGGTGAATCTCCTGCAGTGCAGGTGCTGCCATTGCGCACTAATCTAAAAGCTGACACTACCCTTTTGCAGCGGGTTGAAGAGTCGCTCAAAGCTGCCAACCTGAATCCTGAGCGAACCGCACTGGATGGCACTAGCATCAAGGCGCGTTTCAACGACACTGACACCCAGCTCAAGGCCAGGGACATTCTGCAAGCTCAGCTGGGTGGAGATTATGTTGTTGCCTTGAACCTGTTGCCGCGCTCGCCGCAGTGGTTGACTGACATCAAGGCACTGCCCATGTATCTTGGTCTGGATTTGCGCGGCGGTGTACATTTCCTGCTGCAAATAGACATGAAAGCTGCGCTGGACAAGGCGTTGGAATCCGCTTCCAGTGATATACGCAGCGCTCTGCGCGAACAAAATATCGCCTACTCCGGCGTCAGCCGCGAAGATAAACAGGTCACCGTTAAATTTCGCGACACAGCAGCGCGCAGCAAGGGTGAGGACGAGCTCAAGCAGCGTTTCAACGGATTAACCTTCAACGAGCGCGACGAAGGCGGTGAATTTTTACTAGTCGCCACACTCAAGTTGGAAGAAGAAAAGCGCATACGAGAAGCAGCCGTGCAGCAGAATCTGGTCACCTTACGCAACCGCGTGAACGAATTGGGTGTAACCGAACCGGTGATTCAGCAGCAAGGGCTGGACCGGATTGTTGTGCAGCTGGCTGGCGTACAGGACACGGCGCGTGCCAAAGACATTCTGGGGCGCACCGCAACACTGGAAGTCAGGCTGGTGGACGATCAAGCCAGCATGGGTGCGAGTGCGCCATATGGCACGGAAATGTTCAAAGACCGCGATGGCACTATGCTGTTGGTAAAGAAAAGCGTACTGCTGACTGGCGAACGCATTAACGACGCGCAACCTGGATTTGACAGCAGTAGCAATGAAGCTGCGGTACACATCAATCTGGACAGTATCGGCGCGCGTAAATTTAAGGAGGCAACCCGCGAAAACGTAGGCAAGCGCATGGCCATTATCCTGTTTGAAAAAGGTCGGGGAGAAGTCATTACTGCGCCAGTAATACGTGAAGAAATAGGCGGCGGCAGGGTGCAGATTTCTGGCCAGATGAGCACTGAAGAGGCTAAGGATGTGTCGCTGCTGTTGCGCGCTGGCGCGCTGGCAGCACCCATGGAGATTATCGAAGAGCGGACGGTTGGGCCTAGCTTGGGCGCAGATAACATCACTCGCGGCTTCCATTCCACCCAAATTGGTTTTGCTGCCATTGCGATTTTTATGATCGCTTATTACCTGATGTTTGGCGGAATTTCAGTGTTGGCGTTGGGTGCAAACCTACTGTTGCTGGTGGCATTGTTGTCCATGATGCAAGCTACGTTGACCCTGCCCGGCATGGCTGCTATTGCCTTGACGCTGGGTATGGCGATTGATTCCAACGTGCTAATCAACGAACGTATTCGCGAGGAACTGCGTAATGGCATCACGCCGCAGGCTGCCATTCATGCTGGTTACGATCAGGCGTTTCGCACCATACTCGACTCCAACATCACCACCTTGATTGCCGGTATCGCACTATTCACATTCGGCTCCGGCCCGATACGCGGCTTTGCTGTTGTCTTGTGTCTGGGAATTTTGACATCAATGTTCAGTTCGGTGCTGGTATCGCGCGCGCTGGTTAACCTGATTTACGGGCGCAAGCCGCGACTGACAAAAGTCTCAATAGGCTAAGGAAAATACACCATGGAATTTTTCAGCATCAAGCGCGACATCCCGTTCATGAGCTATGGGCGTTACACCACGGCCATTTCTTTGATAACTTTCCTGCTGGCGATTTTTTTCCTTGCCACACGCGGACTGCATTTAGGCGTTGATTTTACCGGCGGCACAGTGATGGAAATCCGTTACTCGCAGCCGGCCGACTTGAACAAAGTGCGCCAACAGTTGGCCAGCATTGGGCTAAACGATGCGCTGGCGCAAAATTTCGGCTCCAGCATGGATGTGCTAATCCAGGTGCCGTTGAAGCAGAATACTTCCGGCGCAAAGCTGAGCGAGCAGGTGTTTGACACGCTACGCCAGCAAGATAATAGCGTGGAAATGCGGCGCGTGGAATTTGTCGGCCCGCAGGTCGGAAAAGAATTGGTGGAAAATGGCGCGATGGCGCTGCTCTTGGTGTCGCTGGGAATAGCAGGCTATTTGTGGATGCGCTTTGAATGGAAATTTGGGGTCGCCGCAATCATCGCCAACCTGCATGACGTGGTCATCATCCTAGGATTTTTTGCTTTCTTTCAGTGGGAATTCTCGCTTTCGGTGCTGGCGGCGGTGCTGGCGGTGTTGGGTTATTCGGTAAACGAATCGGTGGTGGTGTTTGACCGAATCCGCGAAAACTTCCGCAAGATGCGCAAAGCCGAGGTGGCCGAAATCATAGATAACGCAATCACGCGCACTATGTCGCGCACCATCATCACTCACGGCTCAACCCAAATGATGGTCACCGCCATGCTGCTGCTAGGCGGCGAGACCTTGCATTATTTCGCTCTGGCCTTAACTATCGGCATTCTATTTAGTATTTATTCTTCGGTATTGGTCGCCAGCCCTCTCCTGATGTTGATGGGCGTGACGCGCGAGGATTTTATCAAGCCAGAAAAACCGGTCGAGCAAGCTCTTCCATAGTCCTGTGGAACTTCTAACCTCCTTTATTGATATTGTTCTACACCTTGATACCCACCTGTTAGCACTGACGCAGGAATACGGCGTTTGGGTATATGGAATTCTGTTTCTCATCATATTCAGTGAAACTGGTTTAGTCGTTGCGCCCTTCCTACCTGGTGATTCGCTGCTGTTTGTGGCGGGCGCATTATGTGGGGTGGGTGCTTTACAACTGGAATTTCTGTTGCCGCTGTTGGTGCTGGCATCATTCAGCGGTGACAACACCAACTATTGGATTGGGCGGTTGATAGGTTCGCGCTTGATTCAGCGCGCGAACGGTAAGCTTATCAAGCGTGAACATCTGGACAAGGCTCACACCTTCTATGAAAAATATGGTGGCAAGACCATTGTCATCGCACGCTTCATGCCGATCGTGCGAACCTACGCACCGTTTGTAGCAGGTGTCGGGCTCATGCGCTATCGGCTGTTTGTGCTGTTCAGCGCGCTGGGTAGTGTATTGTGGATAAGCTCACTCACAGTGGGCGGTTATTTTTTAGGTAACTATCCAGTAATAAAGGATAACCTCACTGTAGTAATTTTGATCATTATTTTTATTTCCATCCTGCCTGCGCTAATCGAGTACCTACGTCAGCGCAACCAACAAACCAACTAATCTGCCGTTACTGTTCTAACACCATGCAGCTTGCTTACATCCCAATTAGCCAGCGCCCAATTCCATATCGTAGCCAGATCATAGCCCGCTAATTCTGCAGGCGGCTGCTGATGCAAAAAAGCCAGTGCCCGCAACAGCAACGCTGCGGGTTGGCGAATATCCACTGGTGGCGCGAGTGTCTGCTTGCTCAGCTTTTCACCTTGCGTATTAACCGCGATGGGCAAGTGTGTATAAGCCGGGGTGATAAAACCCAGCAGCCGTTGCAAATAAATTTGGCGAGGCGTGGATGCAAGCAAGTCGGCACCACGAACAATGTGCGTGATGCCCTGAACAGCATCATCTACCACCACTGCCAGTTGATAAGCAAACAGCCCGTCAGAGCGCAACACCACAAAATCTCCCACCTGATTTTCTAAAGACTGCGCGATACGTCCCTGCACGGCATCATTAACTTCTATCACTCTGGCATCAGTACGCACACGCCATGAACGAGCAAGCCTGCCTTGCTCAAAACCATTGCGACATGTTCCGGGATAAATCTGTCCATCTATGCCATTTATAGCCGAATCAGCAATCTCCTTGCGACTACAGACGCAGGGATAAACCATACCGCTGTCCTGCAAAATTTGCAGCGATTCTCGATAAACCTCCGTGCGCTGGCTTTGATAAATAACAGCTTGGTCACTATGTAGACCAAAACATTCTAATGTGTAAAGAATGTCATCCGCAGCACCCGGCACATTGCGCGTCGTGTCGAGATCTTCCATGCGTACCAGCCATGTGCCGTCGTGTTGCCTAGTTTCGAGATAGCTGCCGATAGCAGTGACAAGCGAACCAAAGTGGAGTGAGCCAGTAGGGGAGGGTGCAAAGCGCCCGCGATAATTAAAAGCGGTTTGCATTTAGCTGCTGCCTAGGCGAAGCGCTACGCGCAGCCTATTCCGGGCTGGCAGACAAAATTAAATCTACCGTTTTATTTTTGTTAAAACTCAACATCAATTTCAACTACCGTGCATGCATCGCGCTCATTGCCCGTATGATAATCTTTAACTACTGTCGCTTGACCTATGCGCTTGCGGTTGCCTCCCCAAGTTGCTACTACAGGCGTATCCGGCGGAAACTGTTGCAAGAACTGAATCATCTCTTTTGCCGTAGGCGTAGTGAAATTCATGT
>JAYUTK010000088.1:0-38687 GCA_043755195.1 Gallionellaceae bacterium | reverse complement strand
AATGTTCTGTCAACGTAGAGTGACTACGCCCTCCGAACATTTTTTGATTTTTTTCGCACATCTTCAACCTCTTGATCGCCCTCGCTACGAGTGCTAATGGAAAATCTGGGTTGAACTCAAAGCAGCGGGCAAGATGCCCGCGCTTTCAACGTGATCTTATGTTGCTACACAACTCAATAGCATCATGCCAAGCAAAGTATAGAAATTCAGCGCCTCCCTAGGCAGGTAGTTCTTGTTTGGTTTCCCAAATTTTTTCTGCATATTGCAGGATGGTGCGGTCACTGGAAAATTTTCCCATATTGGCAACATTCAGAATGGCCATTTTTACCCATTGCGCTTGGTTACGGTAAGCAGTTTCAACTTTATGCTGGCAAGCAATATAGTCGGCGTAATCGGCCAGCAATAAATAGTGGTCGCCATGCTGCAACAGCGTATTTGTAATTCTCTTGAAACGATCAGGCTCATCTTGTGAGAAAAAGCCGGAACCTATCATGTCTATTGCCTGGCGCAATTCGGCGTTGGCGTGGTAAATATCCCAAGGGTTGTAACCTTTTGCCTTGAGCTGCGCCACTTCTGTTGTAGTCAGGCCAAAAATGAAAATATTGTCTTTGCCTACTTCGTTGCCTATTTCTATATTGGCGCCATCTAATGTGCCTATCGTCAACGCGCCATTCAACGCCAGCTTCATGTTGCCCGTGCCCGAAGCCTCGGTGCCGGCAGTGGAAATTTGCTCGGACAAATCAGCAGCGGGAATAATGACTTCAGCACTCGACACGCCATAATTGGGCACGAACACGACTTTCAAACGATGGCCAATAAGCGGGTCATTGTTGACTATGCTGGCGACATCGTTGATAAGTTTGATCACCAGCTTTGCCATCGCATAACCGGGCGCTGCCTTACCAGCAAAAATAACAGTTCGCGGCAAAAAATCACCGGATGGATTTTGGCGTATGCGGTTATATAGCGTAATGACGTGCAGCAGATTGAGCAATTGACGCTTGTATTCGTGGACCCGCTTGATCTGAACGTCGAACAACGAATCTACATTGATCGAGACATTGTGATGTTGCTGCATAAAAAGTGCGAAGCGCTCTTTATTTGAATTTTTTACCATGGCAAATTCCTGACAGAATTTTATATCTTCCGTCAGCGGAATTAATTTTTTCAGTTTCGTTAAATCCTTAATCCACTCTGACCCGATACGAGAGGTAATCAGCCCAGACAGGCCGGGATTGGCTTGATTGAGCCATCTGCGCTGGGTAATGCCATTGGTCATGTTGATAATTTTGCCCGGATAAAAACGATCAAAGTCGGCAAAAATAGTTTTCTTCATCAGTTCGGTATGAATTTCTGCCACGCCATTTACTTTGTGACTGCCCACAATGGCGAGATGAGCCATACGCACACGTTTGTCGCCGGACTCATTTATGATGGACATGCGCCGCAGCAATTCTGTATCGCCGGGATGTTGGTGCATGACTTGGGTAAGGAAGCGCTGATTGATTTCGTAAATAATCTGCAAATGCCGTGGCAAAACGCTCTCAAACAAGCTGACCGGCCAGGTTTCCAGCGCTTCTGGCATGAGCGTATGGTTGGTATAGGCAAAGGTGCGGGTGGTGATGTCCCACGCTTTCTCCCATTCCATATGATGCAAATCCACCAGCACGCGCATCAGCTCCGGGATGGCGATAGAGGGATGGGTGTCGTTCAGTTGTATCGCAACTTTGTCGGGCAAAGTATCGAAGCTGTCGTGGTATTTGCTGTGTCGAAAAAATACATCTTGCAGCGAAGCGCACACAAAAAAATATTGCTGCTTGAGGCGCAGCTCTCGACCCATAGCCGTGGTGTCATCCGGGTAGAGTACCTTGGATAGGTTTTCAGATTCGTTTTTATCCTCCACGGCCTTGATGTAATTGCCCTCATTAAAATAGTGCAATTCAAAATCGCGGGTCGCTTTGGCCGCCCACAAGCGCATGTTGTTAACGGTGTCTGTGCCATAACCCGGAATGGGGGTATCGTAGGCCATGGCCATCACATCGTCCGAATCCACCCAATGAAAGCGCATGATCCCGGACTCATCCGCGAATTGCACGACACGTCCGTGAAATTTGACCTGATATAGTATTTCCGGGCGGGAAAATTCCCATGGGTTGCCGTAACGTAACCAGTTATCGGGGTGTTCGACTTGTCTGCCATTTTCTATGCGCTGTGAAAACATGCCATATTCATAGCGTATGCCATAACCATAGCCCGGTATATTGAGCGTCGCCATCGAATCCAAAAAGCAGGCAGCCAATCGTCCCAAGCCGCCGTTGCCCAGAGCGGCGTCATTTTCCATTTCGCGGATTTTTTCCAGATCAATGCCGATTTTTTCAAGCGCGCTGCTGGTTTGCTGTACACATCCGAGGTTATGCAGGCTGTTCATTAGCGTGCGTCCCATCAAAAATTCCATGGAAAAATAATAAACTCGCTTGGCATCATTTGCGTAATAGCCGCGCATGGTCTGCATCCAGCGATCTATCATGCGGTCGCGTACCACATACGCCGTGGTAAAAAACCAGTCGCGGTCGGTGGCGGTGATAGCGTCCTTGCCTACTGCATAGACCAGACTGTCGGATAATGACTGCTGAATTGCTTCTGTATCGAAGCCCACTTTTTTATGGGTGAACGCAGCTTTCTTGGCGTACTTTGACATTTCACTTCCTTTCGCATGGGTTGGAGCTATCGAAACTTACAGCTTGATTTTGTAAATGAAATTTCTCTGCGCCTATGTGTTTCTATAGTGAAGGATTTAGGTTCATTCCATTTTTAAATTTACCACTATTTATTTCCCCCCTGCTCTTTCAACGGGGAGAGCAAAGCGAGAGGGGTTTCTTATTGCTTTAAAAATAGGAATGGGGAAATTTACTGGTTAGCTACTAAATCGGCACCCAGCAGCCCAACTTGAGGGTTGGTTACAACATAAATTGGCAAGGATTCCAGCAAGGTGGTGTAGCGTCCTTTATTAATGAGGCTTTTCAGGAAAATGCCGTGCTGCATTTGTGGGGCTATTTTGGCCGCTATCCCGCCTGCCACATAAATGCCAGCGCGCGGCAAAGCAGCCAAGGCCAAGTTGCCGACGAACGCGCCATAGATGGACAGAAACAAGTCCAACGCTATATGGGCGATTGACCCAATATTCTTTTGTGCGAATTGGGTGAGCGCGGCCGCAGGGTCAACACCCCGCATTGCCGCCAGCAATGCAGAGGACACAGGCGCGCGTTTGCTGTCACGGAGAAATTCAAAAATGGTTACCAAGCCGGGGCCGGAAACAATACGTTCGGTGGAAACATGGCCGTGTCTTTTTTGCAAATAACACAACAACTCATATTCGATTGCGCTGGAAGGGGCAAAATCCATATGCCCGGCCTCGGAGGGATGTACTTGATAAGCATTGTTTTGCCAGGTGATCCACGCCACACCGAGGCCAGTGCCCGCACCTACCGCAAGGCGCGTTCCATAATCTTGCGCTTGACCCACTTGCAAGGGAATCATGTCGTCCGGCTGCAACGCTGAAATTGCCAGGCCGACCGCTGCAAAATCATTGATCAAATTCACCCGTGGTATTTTAAATTTTGTGGCAAGGGCATCTGCATCCACGCTCCACGGCAAGTTAGTCAACGTGACCTGCCTACCCAGCACCGGGCCGGCCAAGGCAAAACAGGCAGAAGCAATTTTTACCACATTTGCTTGCTGCAAAAATTCTTCTACTATTTCGGCCAGACCAGAATATTGATTGCTGGGAAATGATTTTTGCAAAAGGGGCGCGCGAAATTGATCTGCCGTGCTGAGCCGCAACAGCGTTTTGGTGCCTCCGATATCGCCGCTAAGAATGTGGCTCATAAAAATTGTTCAATCCTAAAAAATTCAGTTAAGCCACAAAGAATTTGGGTTAATACGCTTGCAGATCCGCCCCATCCAGATTCAACGAGTGCCGCCAGAACTGGTCGTCACGATCAAATAGCCGATACGTGCCCCGTGGCCCCCAGCTACCCGCTTGATAGACGTTTATAAACTCGCGCTCCATCGCCCACACTTTAAGAATCGGGTCCACTACGCGCCATGCCGCTTCTACTTCGTCTATGCGTAAGAATAGCGAATGATCGCCCAGCATCACATCCAGTAGCAAGCCTTCGTAAGCATCAAAATCCGTTTCCTCGCCCTTGCGATAAGTTGCATCCAGGCTGATGGCGCGGGTGTGCAAATCCAGCCCCGGCACTTTTACCTGCATTTCCATTTTCAGGCTGTCATTGGGTTGAATCCCCAGCATGATCCAGTTCGGTTGCGGCGGGCCTTGTCGTGAGGCGCGCAATAAATCCTGCGGCGGATTTTTGAAGCGTATGCAAATAGCTGAACTGTTTTCGGCCATGCGTTTTCCGGTGCGCAAATAAAACGGCACACCTGCCCAACGCCAGTTGTCTATGAATAATTTCAGCGCGGCATAGGTTTCTGTGGTGCTATCTTCGGCTATGCCTTGCTCTTCCAGATAACCCAATGCCGGTTTTCCATCAATCACGCCGCTGCTGTATTGCCCGCGAAAAGCATGGGCATGCACCGAGTTCTGGGTAATTGGTCGTATGGCTTTTAACACTTTCACTTTTTCATCGCGCAAATGTTCGGCAGACATATTCACCGGTGGCTCCATCGCTACTAGCGCCAGCAGTTGCAGGAGGTGGCTCTGGATCATGTCGCGCAGCGCGCCCGCGCCTTCGTAATAATCGGCACGACCTTCGATGCCTAAAGTTTCAGAATGTGTGATCTGCACATGGTCTATGTAATGATGATTCCACAGCGGCTCCAACAACATGTTGGCAAAGCGGAACACCATCACGTTCTGCACCGTGCCTTTGCCCAGATAATGATCTATGCGATAAATCTGCGGCTCGTCCAGTTGTTTGTACAAGCCGCGCTGCAGGGTTTGCGCGCTTAATAAATCATAGCCAAACGGTTTTTCGATGACGACGCGCCGCCAGCCATTTTTTTGCTTGAGCAATCCGACCGCACCCAGTTTTTCGATGATGCCGGGAAATTCGGACGGCCTGACCGCCATGTAAAAAACCGCATTGGCAGGAAAGCCCGGCGTTTCCTCCATGGTTTTTTGCAAGCGCGGATAGGACTCGCTGTCTTCGATGGGGTTGGAATGGTAATGCAGACGGGCGCGGAAACGCTCCAGCGCAGCTTGATCCACGCCTTTGGGATATTTTTGCAGCAGCATATTGCCGACTTCGGCTATCCATTGTTCGCGATTCCATTTTTCCAAGCTACAGGCGAGGATGACCGATTTTTCCGGCAGGCGTTTTGCCACCTCTAGTTGAAACAAGGCAGGAATCAATTTACGCCGCGACAAATTTCCACCCGCGCCAAAAATAACCAGTATGCAGGGTTCGATGGTTTTCATTTTGTGGTCTCCGTTTTTTTGACCGCATGTCCTCCGAAAGCATTACGCATGGTGGATAACAAACGATAGCCATATCCTTTTTCATCCTGACTGGTGAAGCGCATTTGCAAAGCCAGCGTCAGCACGGGTGCTGCCACGCCTTGATCCACAGCCTCGATCACCGTCCAGCGTCCTTCGCCGGAGTCGGGCACGAACGGCGCAATATTTTCCAGCGTCTGGTCGGCCTGCAACGCTTCTGAGGTGAGATCGAGTAGCCAACTGCGTACCACTGAGCTATGCCGCCACAGCTCGGTAATCTGCGCCAGATCAAGCGCAAATTCCTGCTTGCCGCGCAGCAATTCCAACCCTTCTGCCAGCGATTGCATCATGCCGTACTCGATGCCGTTGTGGATCATCTTGGTAAAGTGGCCGGAGCCGGGTGGCCCGACATGCGCCCAGCCGCGGTCGGAGGCGGGAGCCAGCACCTGCAATATGGGCTGCATGGTGTGCGCCACTTCGGCGGTTGCGCCCACCATCAAACAATAGCCATTTTCCAGCCCCCAGATGCCACCCGATGTGCCGGCATCCATAAAGCCTATGCCCTGCTCGGCCAGCCACGCACTTCGCCGCTGGCTGTCGTGATAATTCGAATTGCCGCCATCCACGATGATGTCGCCTTTGGATAACTGCGGCGCAAGCTCACGCATTTGCTGTTCGGTCGGATCTCCGCTGGGTAACATTAACCAAAGGATGCGCGGCGCGGATAATTTTTCGACTACGTCTTTGATAGAGGTGGCAGGCTGCATGCCGACCTCAGTAGCGAGTTGTGTGACGACTGGCGCGCTGCGGTCATAGCCCACGACCTCCACACCGCCCCGGCGCAATCTACGCACCATGTTGCCGCCCATCTTGCCTAAGCCTATCATTGCTAGCCGCATAATGTCTCCTCAAGAAAATAAATTAGCGCAACCGGGTCATTCCGGTCGTAGAATCGTGTGTGTCTTTAGTTATGCTACTACTGGCTTCAATAATACTACTGGATGAATTGTATGCCCCCAATCAGCACCTCAATCATTAGAAATAGGCAGCAAATATGCCGCTTTCATGGCTTTACAACCAATGCCGAGCTGGAACAGGCGGCGGTGCATGCCATCCTGCAAGCTGCACAGTCCGCGCTTGGCCGACACGGTTACTTCAGCATCGTATTAGCTGGTGGAACTACGCCGCGTCGAGTGTATGAATTATTGCGCGAACAGAATACAGACTGGTCGGCTTGGCATGTGTATTTTGGCGATGAGCGTTGCCTGCCGCCAGACCATGCCGAGCGCAACAGCCATATGGCGGCACAAGCCTGGTTGGATCATGTGCTGATACCGCCGAACCAGATTCATGTTATGCCGGCGGAGACTGGCGCGGAACATGCGGCCAAGCTATACGCACAGACGCTCGCACCAGTTGATATGTTTGATATGGTATTGCTGGGCTTGGGTGAAGATGGTCATACCGCTAGCTTGTTTCCGGGTCACGAATGGGGTGACGCGGCGGATGCTCCTGATGTTTTAGCTGTGTCTGACGCCCCCAAGCCGCCGCCGCAACGAGTATCACTCAGCGCCATTCGCCTAGGGAAAGCACGCGCGGTTATTTTTTTAGTAACGGGCGAGGCCAAACGGCAGGCAATCAGCGATTGGCGTAAGGGCTCGGTAATTCCGGCTGCGGTCATTGCCCCCCCCAACGGAGTGGATGTTTATTTGGAAACTGCGCTATTAGAAAATTAGCCCAGCCCGCCGCTCGAATTCCATGCAGAAAAATCAGGAAGCCATGAGCTACTTCCATCCCTGCGACATCTCGCCATGCGTATGCCCGCAAAAACAAATATAGAAGATGAATGATTGACAAAGCGAGGAGGCGAAGATTATGGTTCGCGCCGCACACAGTTTTGATTAACAGGCTTATAGAGAGATGGGCATGAAAATAATTCGGCAGATTTCAGTAATATTTTTCAACATCGCTCTCGCATCATGCGGAGGTGGAGCTGAAACAGCACCCCCTGCCGGCAACCTCGACATCACCTTTGACACCGACGGCATGGTGACCACAGATGTTGGTATGAACCACGATAGCACTGATTCTGTCGCCATTCAGGCGGACGGCAAAATTATTGCCGCAAGGACTTCATCCACCGGCTCTAAATTTGACTTTACCCTGTATAACTTTACCCTGCTCAGGTATTGGCCTTAGGGTGTACTAAGTACGAGTGTTTGAAGTTGATATTTAAAAAGCCGGACTTGTTCGGTTTTTTTTCAATCCACTTATAAATATCTGTTCCAGTCACGGCATGTTTGGAGCGCGGGCATCTCGCCCGCAGCGGACAGGATGTCCGCGCTCCCATCATCCATTGAGGACAATAAAGCCAACTATCATCTGGCTTGCATCTGAAACAGACACGGTCAACTGAGGTTGTAGGTTCAAAATAATCCGGTGATACAATTCGCGCCCTTTCATCCAGTTTTAAGGTTGCGTCATGCACACACTCATTTGTGGCTCTATGGCCTACGACACCATTATGGTGTTTCAGGATCAATTCAAAAAGCATATTCTCCCGGAAAAAATACACATGCTGAACGTGGCATTTCTGGTGCCGGAAATGCGCCGCGAGTTTGGCGGGTGTGCGGGCAATATCGCTTACAACCTTAAGCTGCTCGGAAATAATCCGCTCATCATGGCGACCGTGGGCGATGATTTTTCTACCTATGCGTTACGCTTGGAAAATCTCGGCTTGAGCCAAGCGCACATCCGCCACATTCCCGGCAGCTACACCGGGCAAGCGTTCATCACCACCGATCTGGACGACAATCAGATCACTGCATTTCATCCCGGCGCGATGAGTTTTTCAGAGCAGAATCATGTCAGCAATGCTCAAAAAATTAGCCTCGGCATCGTCTCGCCAGACGGTCGCGGCGGCATGATGCAGCATGCGCGCGAATTTCACGAAGCGGGTATTCCCTGGATGTTCGATCCGGGGCAAGGGCTGCCGATGTTTGGCGGTGAAGAGTTGCTGCAATTTGTAGCGCAGGCTGACTACGTGACGGTGAATGATTACGAGGCGCAATTGCTGCAAGACAAAACCGGCAAAAAAATTGAAGCTCTAGCTAAAACTGTCCGCGCTTTTATCATTACACGCGGCGGCGAAGGTTCTATCATCTATGCCGACGGCAAAGAAATCATCATTCCCTGTGCCCAGCCCACTGCGCTGCTTGACCCCACTGGTTGCGGTGATGCGTATCGCGCTGGCTTGCTGCATGGTATTCAACAAGGCTGGGATTGGGAGACTTCCGGTAGGCTGGGCGCACTGTTGGGGGCACTCAAAATCGCCAGTCGCGGCGGACAAAATCACGCGCCGACTCGCGCTGAATTGATGGGTTTGTATAAGCAGCACTTCGGGTATGACATCAGCCTCTAATGCCAAGTTAAAACGACAATCATTTTTAATGATCGCAGGGTGGGCGCGTTTTTCCCCGCAAGGGGGAGGCCGTGATTGTACAGTCGACAAGTCGGCAACAACCACGCACTATGCCCACACGGATACCAAGCCGCGTGGGCATGCGACAAACCTGTTTACCCACCCTACGTCATTGCACCCTCAAGTTAGGAATGGAATAGACATCTCTTGCAAGCCCAACTCATCACCCACCTCTCCACCGCCATCCGCGATGCGACGCAGCGCAATTTTTCGTTACGCAATGCGACCCCCGTGAGTGGGGGTAGTATCAATGAAGCGTATCAATTGCAGGGAAAGGACGGCACACGCTATTTTCTCAAGCTGAACGACGCGCAACACCTGCCGATGTTTGCAGCCGAGGTGGAAGGATTAAACACGATCGCCGCCACCCACACTATTCGCGTACCGCACCCCATCGCGCACTGCATCTCAGATAAGCACAGCTATTTGGTCTTGGAATATCTGGAATTAAATTCACACGGCGATGAAAAATTGCTAGGAGAGCAACTGGCCGCACTGCACCATTGCACTGGAAAAATTTTTGGCTACGCGCAAAATAATTTCATCGGCACCACAACGCAGCCTAATGGATGGAAAGATAGCTGGATAGATTTTTGGCGCGAACAGCGCCTGGGTTTTCAATTACGTCTCGCGGCGCAGAATGGCTATAGCGGCCAGTTGCAGAGCTTGGGCGAAAAACTGCTGGATGCGCTGCCCTTTTTCTTTGCTGGTTATACCCCGCAACCTGCGCTATTGCACGGCGACTTGTGGAGTGGCAATCACGCATTCCTTGCGGGCGGGTTGCCGACGATCTTCGACCCGGCAATTTATTATGGTGATCGCGAATGCGACCTCGCCATGACTGAGTTGTTCGGCGGCTATTCAGCAAATTTTTATGCCGCGTATCGTGCCACATACCCACTGGATGCGGGTTACGCGACGCGCCGCAATCTATACAATTTGTATCACATACTTAACCACGCCAACCTGTTCGGCGGCGGCTATGCACAGCAAGCAGGGCAGATGATGCAGCGATTATTGGCTGAGGTGGTCAGGTAATTTTAGGGACATCCCCGTAATATAGCGATGTAGTTTTGATTTTTTAGAACGCCATTTGGTAGTAGTATCCGGCTTGTTGCAACATTGAATAAAATTAGGAGCGGCACTAATGGAAAAGTTTCCCCAAGCGTTTAAAGTGTATTTGTTGGTTACAGCGGTCTTGGCAGGTGCGCTGGTAATGGCAATCCAAGTGCTGGGTGCACGGGCAGTTGCTCCTTTTTTTGGGGTGAGCCTGTTTGTGTGGACGGCGCTGATTGCTGTTACGTTGTTGGCGCTAGCTGCCGGATACTTGATTGGTGGCATTTTGGCCGATCGTAAAAACGGTTCACCTAGCCTGTTGTATGGTTTGATCGGTGCTGCCGGGGTTTTAGTGCTGATGATTCCACTGGTTAAATTTTATATTTTTCAAGCTGCTTTGCCGCTAGGCTTGCGCTGGGGAACTTTAATCAGCGCCACGTTCCTGTTTGGCCCACCACTATTTTTATTGGGTTGTGTATCACCGTTCGTCGTCCGCCTGGCTACACGAGAATGGGATCGGCTGGGGCGTACGGTTGGGCTGTTATACGCGCTATCTACTGCGGGTAGCTTTTTTGGTACGCTAATTACTGGTTATTATGTTATTGCTACATGGGGAGTGAGTCGCGCATTTCAGGTGACCGGGATGATGTTGCTGATGCTCGCTGCTATTTACTTTGTTGTGTTTCGCGGCCGATTGATTGTTCTTTTACTTCCGGTATTGGCCTTGGCCGCAGGTGTGACCATACCAAAATCTAGCAGTGCAAAAATGCCAGGTGGGACAGAGGTGCAGCTTGTGGACACACGGGACGGTTTTTATGGCCGTGTGCAAGTGATCGAATATAAAGGAGGAGCAGTACATACGCGGGAAATGGTTATTGACGCATTGATACAAGGTGGCATTGATGTTACTACCGGCCAGTCGGTATATGCCTACCCTCATTTGCTGGAACATCTGGCCGTGTCGGCCAATCCGCAAGGGCGACGGGCGTTGGTAATAGGCCTTGGTCCGGCCATCATGCCCCGACTTTTTTCTGCACGCAACATTGAAACGGAAATAGTAGATATTGACCCCACCGTGGTGTCAGTCGCCCGCGCTTATTTTGGCTTGCCCGCTTCGCAGACAGTTCATTTGGCGGATGCACGTTATTTCCTGTCTACCACTACGTCCCTTTATGATTATATTGTGCTCGATGTATTTAATGGGGATACCACTCCCGGCCATCTGCTCACCCGTGAAGCATTAGAATTGGTACGGGCGCGGCTGGCACCGGGGGGGGTGTTGGCGCTTAATATGGTGGGTAGTCTGGGTAAGGATAAGTTTATGACGGTCTCGGTTATCCGCACACTGGAAACTGTTTTCCCTTGGGTGAAAATTGTGCCTATGTTTACCCCCGGCGGCTTCGGCAACATGGAAGTCGTTGCGGGCATAGGAGCCCCACTGGTTGACATACCGATTTTCAATGAAATGAATGCCCACCCTTTGATCCATGCAGATTTACGCAAGGCGTTGGCTCAGCCCCCGGTTTCGATTGACTCAAAACAGGGCATCATACTGACCGATGATTACAATCCCATAGATGTGCTCGATTTACCCATGAAGGAGGAGATTCGTCGCGGCATTCTTCAATCCACACCGCACGTGCTACTTCTGGGGTAAATTTTTATATCCATTCAGCAGGACAACTCAATTGCCATGCATCGTTTGACCGCAGACTTTTCGACGGCTGATCCCAATGCTGTTCACTTAACCGTTCGTGGTGAGCCTGTCGAACCACCAGTCGATCACCCAAAACCCTTCGACAAGCTCAGGGCGAACGGAATTTTGATTAAGTGAACAGCATTGCGGCTGATCCCCAAAAATTACGTCGCGCTACGCGCATCGAACTGCTTGCCCCAATTGAATTTCCGCCCGACCTGCCGGTGGTGCTGCGCCGCGAAGAATTGGCGCAGGCTATTCAAAAAAATCAGGTTCTCATCGTGTGCGGCGAAACCGGTTCTGGTAAGACAACACAGCTCCCCAAAATTTGTTTGAGCATAGGCCGTGGCGTGCAAGGTGTGATCGCGCATACTCAGCCGCGCCGTGTGGCTGCCCGTTCAGTGGCCACGCGCATCGCGCACGAGCTAAAAACCGAGCTGGGTGGCGTGGTCGGATACAAGGTGCGCTTTAACGACAAAGTGTCTGCCGATACCTGCGTTAAGCTGATGACCGATGGCATTTTGCTGGCTGAAATTCACAGCGACCCGCAACTTAAAAAATACGACACCATCATTATTGATGAGGCACATGAGCGCTCGCTCAATGTTGATTTTCTGTTGGGCTACTTCAAGCAATTGTTGCCGCGCCGCCCTGATCTCAAGCTCATCATTACTTCAGCCACGCTGGATGCGGAGCGTTTCTCCAAACATTTCGACGGCGCGCCGGTGATACAGGTGAGTGGCCGCAGTTACTCGGTAGAGGTGCGCTATCGCCCCTTGCAGGAGAATGCAGAAGGAGGTCTTGAGGATATTCCACAAGCCGTATGCGCGGCGCTGGATGAGCTTTCGATAGTCGGGCTGCGGGGTGATGTGCTGGTGTTCCTGCCGGGTGAGCGCGAGATACGCGACACGGCAGAAGCCTTGCGTAAGCATCACCCAAAAAACGTGGAAATATTGCCGCTGTTCTCGCGCCTGTCTGCGGCTGAGCAGGATCGCGTATTTAAGCCGACCAATCAGCGCCGCGTAGTGCTGGCCACCAACGTGGCCGAGACTTCGCTCACTGTGCCCAACATCGGCTATGTGATAGACAGCGGCCAGGCGCGCATCAATCGCTATAGCGTACGACAAAAAGTCGAGCAGTTGCGTGTCGAGAAAATTGCACGCGCCTCGGCTAATCAACGTGCCGGGCGTTGCGGTCGAGTGATGAGCGGAGTTTGTGTGAGGCTGTATGACGAGGCGGATTTCCTGGCGCGCGCAGAATATGCCGATGCCGAAATTTTTCGGGTGTCGCTGGCCACCGTTATCTTGCGTATGAGCGCCTTGAAGTTGGGGGACATTGAAAAATTTCCGTTCATCGAAGCACCCGGTTCGCGTTCGATAGCCGACGGCTATCAACTGTTGACCGAACTGGGTGCGATCGACGAGTCGCGCCAACTTACTTCACTGGGGCACGAGTTAGCCAAATTGCCGCTCGATCCAAAAATCGCCCGCCTGCTGCTGGCCGGACGGCAACATCACTGCTTGCAGGAAATTCTCGTCATCGCCAGCGCACTGGCCTTGCAAGACCCGCGTGATCGGCCATCGGAGCGACGCGAGGCGGCAGATGCTGCACATCAGCGCTTTAACGATGAGCGTTCGGATTTTTTGGCCTATATAAAACTATGGGCATGGTTTCAGGAGGCGGTGAAGCATAAAAAATCCAACCGTCTGTGGACGAACGAGTGCCGCGAAAAATTCCTGTCGCCCCTGCGTTTGCGTGAGTGGCATGAGTTATACCAACAGCTACACGCACAGGTAGCCGAGATGGGCATGCGTCTAAATGAACACCCCGCCACCTACGAGCAAATTCACAAAGCCCTGCTCACCGGCTTGCTCGGCAACATCGGCTGCAAGAGCGTAGATCGCGAACCGTATTATCTGGGTGCGCGCGAAATTAAATTTTATATCGCACCCAATTCGGTGCTGGCCAAGAAAGGCACCAAATGGGTGGTGGCGGCTGAGTTGGTAGAAACCACCAAACTCTATGCCCGTTGCGTAGCGCGCATCGAACCAGAGTGGCTAGAAGAAGTGGGCGCGCATCTGATCAAGCGTAGCTACTTCGATCCGCATTGGGAAAAAAAGGCTGCGCAAGTGGCAGCGTGGGAGCGCAGCACCTTGTATGGCCTCATCATCAATCCCAAGAAGCGTGTGCATTACGGGCCGATGAACGTGGCCGAATCGCGTGCGGTGTTTATTCAGCAAGCGTTAGTGACCGGCGAGTTTAATACGCTCGCTCCCTTTTTCGCGCACAACCAGAAGCTCATACATGACATCGAAGCGCTGGAACACAAATCGCGCCGTCCCGATGTACTGGTGGATGATGAATTGATATTCGCTTTTTACAACAAGCTCATTCCGCCACACATCCACAATGGCGCAGCATTCGAGGTGTGGCGCAAGGAGGCGGAGTGCGATAATTCCAAGCTGCTATATCTGAAAAAAGATGACCTGATGCGGCACGAGGCATCCGGCATCACCACCGATCAGTTTCCGCCGCAACTGGTGATGAACAATATCAGCTATGCCTTGGCCTATAACTTCGCGCCGGGAAAAAGCGATGATGGCATCATGCTGACTGTGCCGCAGGCGCTCATCAATCAGGTATCTGCCGCGCAATGCGAATACTTAGTGCCCGGCCTGCTGGCGGAAAAAATCACGCAACTGGTGAAGACCCTGCCGCAGAAAATACGCCGTCATCTGGTGCCCGTGCCAGAATTTTCCGCGCAATTTTGCCAAGAGGTGCAAGCCTCGGACACCCCCTTGCTGCAAGCACTGTCGAAATTCATTCGTACACAAAAACAACTGAATGTGCCGTTGGATGCGTTTCGTTTGGAGCAGTTGCCCATGCACCTGCTGATGAATTTTCGGGTGGTGGATGAGCATGGTAGGCAACTGGGCGTGTCGCGGAATTTTGTGCAGTTGCGTGCGGAGTGGGCGCAAAAAACTTCCCTCGCCCCAGCCCTCCCCCAGGGGGGGAAGGAGTTGGCTCAGCGAGGTGCGCGGCTTAGCTCCTCTCCCATTGGGGGAGGAGAGCTAAAGCGTCACACTACCTGGGATTTTGGTGACTTCAACCCGACCAGTGAAACCCTCCTCGCCGGCCAGACCGTAACCCTGTTCAACGCACTGGTAGATGAAAGCGATGCCGTGACGTTGCGCGCCTTTGATACACGCGACGAAGCGCAAGCCGCACATCGCATGGGGCTGCGCCGCTTGTTCATGCTGGCACTGAAAGAGCAGGTCAAGTTTCTGGAAAAAAATATGGGCTTGCAAGCGATGGCCATGCAGTTCCTGCCATTTGGCAGCGCACAAGATTTGCAGCGCCAGATATTCTCAGTGACCTTTGACCGCTGCTGTTTGAATGAACCTTGGCCGACCCATGAAAAAGAATTCAGCGTGCGCTGTAAAGAAGCCAAGAGCCGCCTGACCCTGGTAGCACAAGAAATTGCGCGGTTGACCGGCGCAATCTTGAGCGAGCATCAACTGGCGCAAAAAAATCTGACAGCAGCCAAAGCACACGGTCAAGCGGTGCAGGACATGCGCGCGCAGCTAGCCTGGATGCTGCACAAGGAGTTTATTGCAGCAACGCCCTATGAGCGTCTGCAACATATTCCGCGCTATCTCAAGGCAATTAATGTGCGCTTGGAAAAGCTACGCGCAGATCCTGTGCGCGATGCGCGCCAGCAGGCGCAATTAGCGCCCCTTCAACAACAGTGGCAGCGCAAGCTGGAAATGGAACGCAGCAACATTCAGGTAAATGAATTTGGCTGGCTGCTGCAAGAGCTGCGTGTTTCCTTGTTCGCGCAAGAGTTAAAAACCCCGGTCATTGTGTCGGCGAAGCGCTTGCAAAAAATATGGGAGACGCTATAAAAATAGCCTGAAGGCTTCCCCACTTCTGCTATCACTGGTTTTGGTTGACACTCGCCTTGCTACTGGTTAGATTCCTTCTTTTAAATTTAAGTTGAAAAGGAATGAATCATGGCTGTTCTTGTCGGAAAACCTGCTCCAGATTTCACTGCTATCGCGGTGATGGGCAATAATGAATTTAACGAAACCTTCAATTTAAGTTCGCATTTGAGCGGAAAATATGGCGTGGTATTTTTTTATCCGCTCGATTTTACTTTTGTTTGCCCTTCCGAAATTATTGCTTTTGACCATCGCCTGGACGAATTTAAAAAGCACAATGTTGAGGTGATCGGCATATCCATTGATTCCCATTTCTCCCATCTGGCATGGAAGAACACACCAGTGAATAAGGGTGGCATAGGTCAGGTGCGTTATCCGCTCGTGGCAGACATCAAGCACGAAATTTGCCGTGCTTATGATGTGGAGGGCGCAGATGGCGTTGCTTATCGCGGCTCGTTTTTGATTGATCGCACAGGCATCGTACGCCATCAGGTGGTGAACGATCTGTCGCTGGGGCGCAACATGGATGAAATGCTACGCATGATAGATGCGCTGCAATTTACCGAGCGGCACGGTGAGGTTTGCCCGGCGGGTTGGCACAAGGGCAAAGCGGCTATGGGTGCTTCCACTGAAGGGGTCGCGAAATACTTGGCTGACCATGCTCAAGAGTTGTAACAAGAAAATTTCCATCATCTTTTTGGAGAGCCCATGCTGATCTGGTTCGTCATTCTTTATCTGATCGTTTCCATCGGCATCGGCCTGTATGCCGCTACGCGCGTTCACAATACCCGCGACTACGTGGTCGCTGGGCGGCACTTGCCGCTGTATATCGTGACCGCCACGGTGTTTGCCACCTGGTTCGGTTCCGAGACCGTGTTGGGAATCTCGTCCACTTTTGTTCAGGAAGGACTGTCCGGCATCATTGAAGATCCCTTCGGCGCCAGCCTTTGTCTTATTTTTGTCGGAATGTTTTTTGCAGCCAAGCTGTACCGCCTGAACCTGCTCACCATCGGCGACTACTACCGGCAACGCTACAATCGCAAGGTGGAAGTGCTGACTAGTCTGGCGATTGTGGCTTCTTATCTGGGTTGGGTCTCGGCGCAAATTGTGGCGCTCGGACTGGTATTTTCTTTTGTCACTCAAGGTGCGATTTCGCAGCAGGAGGGCATGGTGATAGGCGCCACTATTGTTCTGATTTACACGCTATTTGGCGGCATGTGGTCGGTGGCGCTGACCGATGCTTTTCAGATGACTATAATTGTGCTCGGAATGTTATATCTGGCTTGGATGGTGTCTGATATGGCGGGCGGAGCAAGCGTGGTTATTAATCATGCGGCGCAGGCGGATAAATTTACTTTCTGGCCCAAATTAGAAACACGCGACGTGCTGGCTTTCATCGGCGCAGCGGTGACCATGATGCTCGGTTCCATTCCGCAACAGGATGTATTTCAGCGCGTGATGTCAGCCAAAAATGAAAAGGCCGCAGTCACCGGTGCCGTGCTCGGCGGCAGCCTGTATTTTGTGTTTGCCTTCATACCGGTATTCCTCGCTTATTCAGCCGTGGTGATTGACCCTGCTATGGTGACTTCGTTAATAGACAACGACGCGCAGAAAATTTTACCCACGCTGATTATGAATCACGCCCCGTTATTCGCGCAGGTGGTTTTCTTCGGCGCATTGCTGTCCGCCATCATGAGCACGGCCAGCGGCACACTGCTCGCACCTTCTGTTACCTTTACCGAGAACATTCTCAAAGGCATCATCGGTCATCAGAGTGATCGCCATTTTCTGTGGACTATGCGCGCGGTGGTGGTGTGCTTCACTTTTGCCGTCACTCTGTTTGCCATGAATTCTGATGCGAGCATTTATGAAATGGTGGGTAATGCCTACAAGGTGACACTGGTCGTGGCCTTTATTCCATTGGTGTGCGGTTTATACTGGAAGCGCGCCAATAGTCAGGGCGCGCTGTTCGCTATTATTGCCGGGCTGTCTAGCTGGTTATTGCTTGAAATTTTTAATCCAGAAGGGCTGTGGCCGCCGCAATTGGCCGGGCTTTTGCTCAGCGCGCTGGGCATGGTCGTCGGTTCATTGCTGCCTGATTTGACGCGCCGCCATCATCATATTATTCAATAGCGCACATGTGACTGTCATGCTGTTGTCACAATTCTTTCATATCATCACGGATCAATTGCAACTCAGGTGGCGTGAAAGAAAATGACTGCAAATATTTTGTTGGTAGAAGATGAACCTGCAATTCAGGAATTGCTGGCGTTCAATATTAGCCAATGCGGTTATCGTGCCATTCAGGCATTTGATGCTGCCAGTGCCTGGGATCACATCAACCGCGAACTGCCGGATTTAATCCTGCTCGACTGGATGCTGCCCGGCAGCAGCGGAATAGAAATAGCGCGCCGCCTGCGTGCCGACCCGCGCACACGCAACATTCCCATCATCATGCTGACCGCGCGTACTGATGAGCGCGACAAAGTAATGGGTTTGGAATCCGGCGCGGATGATTACATCACCAAACCGTTTTCACCGCGCGAACTAGTGGCGCGCATACGTGCCGTACTGCGCCGCCGCGCGCCGGAAATGAGCGAAGAAACGATTGCTCTTGGTGGTCTTGAATTATCCCCGGCTACGCATCGGGTCAACGCCCGTGGCGCAACTGTTGATCTGGGTCCGACCGAATTTCGCTTGCTGCATTTTTTCATGACCCACACCGAGCGCGTGTACAACCGCTCGCAATTGCTGGATCAGGTTTGGGGCGATCATGTGTTCGTAGAGGAGCGCACGGTGGATGTCCATATCCGCCGCCTGCGTCAGGCGCTGGAATCGTCGGGGCTGGATAGCTTGATTCAAACCGTGCGAGGCAGTGGTTATCGGTTTTCGTGTGCCGCGCAGTAGATTTATGTCGTTATGTATAGAAGCTGTGTTCCTGTGCCGGAAAAGTGCCTGCCTTCACTTCACTCACATAATTCGCAATTGCCGCCGCGATGCTCTCTGCCCCCTGCATATAGTTCTTCACAAAGCGCGGTTTCTTGCCCGGAAATATATCCAGCATATCGTGCAGCACCAGCACTTGAGCAGAGCAGTCCGCGCCCGCGCCTATGCCTATGGTGGGAATAGATAGCGCAGCGGTAATTTCCGCTGCCAGTAATGCAGGGATGGCTTCCAACAACATCATGCCGGCGCCGGCTTGTTCCAGTACCACAGCATCTTGCAACAATTGTTGTGCGGCGGCGGATTCTTTTCCTTGCACGCGATAGCCGCCTAATTGATGCACTGATTGTGGCGTAAGACCAATGTGCCCGCATACCGGTATGCCGCGCTCGGTGAGAAAGCGCACCGTTTCAACCATTGCTGCACCGCCTTCCAGCTTGACCATCTGCGCGCCCGCCACCATCAACTTTGCGGAGTGGGCAAAAGCCTCCTGTGCGCTGACTTGGAATGTACCGAATGGCATATCACTGATAATAAATGCGTGCTTGGCGCCTCGCGCCACGCATTCGGTGTGATAGATCATGTCCTCCAAGGTCACTGGCAAGGTGGTTTCATGCCCTTGCAACACCATGCCGAGCGAATCACCCACCAGCAATATATCGATACCTTGCGCTTCCAGTAGCGAGGCAAAGCTGGCGTCATAACAGGTCAGCACGGCAATTTTTTCGCCCTGCTCGCGCATCGCTTTCAAGTTTATCAATGTGGTACGCATTAAAATTTCCTGTTTGGTTTTCCCGATTACGAATGTGGGGATTACGCCATAAAAAAATAGCCACAGAGTTCAGAGAAAAAAACGGGGTGTCGTTAACGATCCGCTCACCCTTTGAGTAAACATTAAGCCTAGATGATCCATTCACCTGTCATCCCCCCGCATGAACAGATGCACGGATAGAGCTGATCTGCTCATCATGTCAGCGCAATAAAATCCTTATCACCGCAGTTCGGCTTAGAAATCAATGGTTCTATCCAGCCCGCACCCTCTTGCAGCAATGAAACTGCATACCGCGCAATTTTGATGGTGAAACTCGAGTAAGCCACTCTGTTCATGCCGAGAGAGCGGTCAGCCGTGTGGTGTGTGAGCCTATAACAAGGTTTTATTGCAACTATACGTACGGTTCATTTTAAACGCTTAATGGCTTGGTTGGTGCGCCCGACAGGAGTCGAACCTGTGACCCTTGGTTTCGGAAACCAATACTCTATCCATCTGAGCTACGGGCGCATTCATTTCACTCCTAAATCAAAGCTAGCCCTTCGACCTTACCTTGCCAAACCACCTTAATATTTCCAGTGGCTCACTTTCGCAACACCTTTGATTTAGCAATGACATTTGAGAGGCGCGCAGTATAGCGTTTTTCAACCCCCACATCCAAGCTGACTGACTTTCTCAGTCATGTATTCTAGCTGGCTGCTCTACCTTCCTCACTATCCATATTACAGCTCAGGATACCTCTAAAAATTCGTCATTCCCGCCCCCGATTCAAGCCTTCGAGGGCAGACTACGGCGGGAACCCAGCTTATTTATTTTACCGGACTCCCACCTTCACCGGAGCAGCGAAATATGAATTTTTAGAGCTGCCCTTCCAATATGTTTGGAACGAAAAATAGTAAGCGCTATTTAAATCTTCGGGGTCAATTTTTAAAATCGCCCCACAAGGTTTGCAATACTGCTAGCCCTGCTACGGCGGCGGTCTCGGTACGCATTGTGCGCGTTCCCAAACAAACTGAGATGAAGCCAATTTGTTGCGCCAGCTTTACCTCGTCCGCGTTGAACCCGCCTTCAGGTCCTATCAGCAGGGTCACCGCAGCTTGCGGCTGCATCTGCTCGCTCAACGAACTTGAGGCATCGGGTGCGAGAATAAATTTGCTGCCTGGATCATTACGTATTGCTGCCAGCCAAGTGCTTAATTCCTGCGGGGCGCAAATTTCGGGCAATACGTTTCTGCCGCATTGTTCGCACGCGCCAATGATGACAGCATGCCAATGTTCGAGACGTTTTTCGATACGCTCACCAGACAGCTTCGCCACGCTGCGCTGGGTTTGCACGGGCTGTATTGCGCTGACTCCCAGCTCGGTTGCTTTCTGCACCACCCAATCCATTTTTTCACTGCTACACATTGCTTGTGCCAACACAATAGACAGCGGTGACTCACGATTTACGGTGCTGGCTTGCAGTTTTCCCAGCACAACTTTTTTACCGCTGATCTCGCTAATCACGCCGTGCAACTCATTGCCGATTCCATCAAACACCTGCACCGCATCATGCACGCGCAGGCGTAACACCCGGCTGGCATGATGTGCGGCAGCAGGGGGCAGTTCTAGCGAGGAATTAAGCAATAAGGGCGGCGGGCAATAGAAGCGTGGCACAGTCATGGGGTACTCATAAATTCAAGTTAAGCAGCGTGATAGTATAATGCTTTGATGATAGTTATTAGGAGAGCAATATGGTGAGCTTACAACCCCCTATTTGTAATTTTGGTTGGAAAGCGCGCGAATTTAATCTGCTGGGCATAGATGGCCAGCGTTACACCCTGCAAAATAGCCGTGGGGTGAACGGCTTGTTGATTATGTTTATTTGCAATCATTGTCCTTATGTTAAATCCATACGCGACCGCATTGTGCGTGACACGCTGGAGTTAAAACAATACGGCATTAACAGCATCGCCATCATGTCGAATGATCCTGTAGAACACGAAGAAGATTCCTTTTCCAACATGAAAATAGTGGCGCAACAATACGCTTATCCATTCCCTTATGTCTGGGATGAAACTCAACAAGTTGCCAAAGATTATGACGCGGTGTGTACTCCGGATTTTTTTGGTTTCAACGCCAAGCTGGAATTGCAATATCGTGGGCGGCTAGATGCATCACGCAAGGAAGCTGTCAACCATGCGCCGCGCGATTTATTTGAGGCCATGCGGCAAGTGGCACAGACGGGTGCAGGGCCGACCGGGCAAATCGCCAGCATGGGATGCTCCATCAAATGGAAAGCAGGAGAATAAGCCAAGCATGATTGATCGCCCGGATATGAGCGCCATGCTGAAAGCAGTGGTGGCCGCAGTCAGCTTGGTCGCGGCGGAGGAAATCATGCCGCGCCACATGAAAGTAGCGCATCAATCATTAAAGGATGACGGCAGCTTGTGTACCGAAGCTGACCTTGCCACACAAGAGTCGCTCACCCGAAAATTACAAGCCATACTCAAGGTGCCGGTACTCGGCGAGGAAATGAGTGCGGATCGTCATCTGGCAATATGGGGCGATGGATTGCAGACGGTGTGGTGCATAGATCCGCTGGACGGGACTTCTAATTTTGTATGTGGCCTGCCTTATTTTTCGGTTTCGGTTGCGCTGTTTCGCGCCGGAAAATGCGTGCTCGGCGTTGTTTATGCCCCAGTCACCAATGAAATGTTTGCCGCCGAATTCCAGCGCGGCGCATTCTTGAATGGCATCAGACTGCCTGAACGCAAGGCGGCAGTGTCGTTGAAAGATGCACTGGCCGGAGTGGATTTAAAACGCTTGGGAGGAAAGCTGGCGGGAAGTTTAGCCAGCCATCCGCCTTATGCCTCACAGCGCAATTTTGGCGCAAGCACTTTGGATTGGTGTTATACCGCTGCCGGGCGATACGACGTGTATTTGCATGGCGGCCAAAAGTTGTGGGATTATGCCGCCGGTTGTTTGGTGCTACTGGAAGCGGGTGGCCAAGTGTGCAGTCTGGAAGAAGATAATTTTGACGCAGCGAATGTGTGGTGTCGCTCGGTAGTTGCATCGCTGAATGCCCAATTATTTGATGAGTGGAAAAACTGCTTGCGTGCGCGCTTGTAATTGCCACATTTAATTACTTGAAAAGGCAGCCCCAGTGAAAATATTAATCCTCGGTGCAGGACAGGTAGGTTCGACCGTTGCAGAAAGTTTGGTTGGCGAAGCTAATGACATTACCATCGTTGATACCGATGTAGAAAAATTGCGGCAACTGCAAGATCGCCTTGATTTACGCACCTTGGTGGGCAACGCCTCCCATCCTTCCGTGTTGCAGCAAGCGGGCATTGAGGATGCCGATATGTTATTGGCAGTCACACAAAGTGATGAAGTCAACATGGTGGCCTGCAAACTAGCCGCCAGTTTATATAACACTCCAACCAAAATTGCGCGCATCCGCGCCACCGATTATCTGGAACATCCTGAGATTTTCAGAAAGGAAAATTTCTGCGTTGATTTTTCCATTTGCCCGGAACAAATACTGACCGATTATATTTGCAAGCTGGTTGAATTCCCGGAAGCCCTGCAAGTGTTGGAGTTTGCCAATGGTCTAGTATCGCTGGTGGCGGTGCGCGTTTACAAAGGCGACCCATTGGTGGGTAATGCTTTGCGAAATTTGCGCGCCCATATGCCACAACAAATAGATGCGCGAGTGGCTGCTATTTTCCGTCAGGACAGGCCGATTATTCCAGAAGGCGACACCATCATCGAGGCGGATGATGAAATATTTTTTATTGCGGCAACCAAAAATATACGTACAGTATTAAAAGAATTGCGTCAAAAAGATAAGTTGGCCAAGCGTGTGATGATCGTAGGTGGCGGCAATATCGGACGCAGATTGGCGCGCTCGCTGGAGCACAAGTATCAGGTTAAGCTCATAGAATATAACAAAAAAGTTTGCGCGCAACTGGCCAGCGAATTGTCGAATACACTGGTGCTGAATGGCGACGGCACGGACGAAAAATTGCTGGCATCCGAGCATACTGCGGATGTGGATGTGTTTTGCGCGCTGACCAATGATGATGAGAATAACATCATGTCATCACTATTGGCCAAAAAAGGCGGAGCGCGCAAAGTGATTTCGCTGATTAACCGCAGTGCATATGTCGGCTTGGTGCAGGGCGGGCAAATTGATATTGCGCTATCACCAGCGCACGTTACCATCGGCTCGCTGCTGGCCTATGTTCGTCAGGGTGATGTGGCGGTCGTGCATTCTTTACGGCGCGGCGCGGCAGAAGCGCTGGAGCTGGTTGTGCATGGTGATTCTCAGTCATCGAAAATAGTGGGGCGTAGCATAGATGATATTGATTTACCCAAGGGCGCGACCATAGGCGCGATCGTGCGCGGCCAGCAAGTCTTTATGGGACACCGTGACCAGGTTATTGAAGCGGAAGATCATGTCATTGTGTTCGTCATAAACAAAAAAACTATTCGCAAGGTTGAGAAGTTGTTCCAAGTCGGCTTGGGATTTTTCTGATGCTGCGTTCGCTGACCGTCATACACACGCTGGGTCTGATGTTAATCATGTTCAGCGCAACTTACCTCTTACCCATTATTACCTCGCTCATCTATCAGGATGGTCAATTGATAGATTTTCTTCTGGCCATGGGGATGACATTTTTTTCTGGATGCCTGATGTGGCTGTTGACCCGCCGCCTTAAGGGCGAGCTGTCCATACGCCACGGCTATTTGCTGGTGGTATTGATGTGGACGACGATGCCAGTTTTTGCGACATTTCCGTTGTTGTTGGTGATCAATAATTTGTCATTTACTGACGCCTATTTTGAAACCATGTCCGGCATGACCACGACTGGCGCAACGGTGCTGACCTGGCTGGATGACTTACCCCCTTCCGTCAACCTGTGGCGGCATGAATTAAACTGGGTCGGCGGCATGGGCATTATCGTGTTGGCGGTTGCTGTTTTACCGCTGCTGGGCATAGGGGGACGCCAGTTGTTCAAGGCTGAAACACCGGGCCCAATGAAAGATGCAGCGCTGACTCCGCGCATTACTGAAACGGCACGAAATTTATGGCTGGTATATGGTGGCATTACTTTGGCCTGCATCGGTGCGCTAAAAATGGCCGGCATGTCATGGTTTGATGCGATTTGCCATGCTTTTGCTACTATGGGCTTGGGCGGGTTTTCCACCCATGATGCCAGCATCGGTTATTTCAATTCACCGCTGATTGAATTTGTTCTCATCGTGTTTATGCTGATCGCGGTAGTCAATTTCGCCACGCATTTTTTGGCCTGGCACGGCAAAAGTCTGACTATCTATCGGCATGACGCGGAGGCGGTTGCTACGCTCAGCCTGATATTGTCTAGTTGCGTGGGAATCGCAGCATTTTTGTGGTGGCAGGATGTTTACCCTGTATTCTGGACAGCATTACGCCATGCCAGCTTTAACCTTGTTTCAATCGCTACCAGCTCCGGATTTTCCAGTGTAGATTTTAATCAGTGGCCTATTTTTGCACCGCTGTGGATGATGTTTCTGGCCTGCACAGTTGCTAGTTCCGGCTCTACTGGCGGCGGCATCAAGATGATTCGCACCCTGATTTTATTCAAGCAAGCCGGGCGTGAATTCATCAGATTGCTGCATCCGGCCTCGATTAACCCTATGAAAATTGGTGGTCGGGTGGTGGCGAACAACATTGTACTTTCAGTATTGGGGTTTATTTTTCTGTATTTTATGAGCGTGGTCATACTGACCTTTGTCCTGCTCATCAGCGGGCTGGATTTCGTTACCGCGTTTTCAGCGGTGCTGGCATGTATCAATAATTTCGGCCCTGGTTTAGGTGTGGTTGGGCCCGCTAGCAACTATGGCGTACTCACTGATTTTCAGACTTGGGTATGCACCTTGGCCATGTTAATTGGGCGGCTGGAAATCATTACCTTATTGATAATCTTTACGCCCCGTTTCTGGCAGCGCTAGCGGGAATTAAGAAACTAGTTAACATACATCGTGGAATGCGGTAGCATCCCAGTCCAAGGATTATCTGGTGGGATGCGTCAATGTGGGATGTACCATACATTAATTTCGGGAGATGAGCGTGGACGAAAACTTTCCACTATCGGGTATCAAGGTAGTGCTCATTGACGACAGCAATACCATACGTCGTAGCGGGGAAATTTTCCTGAAACAAGCGGGCTGCGAAGTAATATTGGCCGAGGATGGCTTTGATGGCCTGTCCAAAGTGGTTGATAACAGACCTCATGTGATATTCGTGGATGTCATGATGCCGCGCCTCGACGGCTACCAGACTTGCGCCTTAATCAAAAGCCACCATGATTTCAAAAATACGCCGGTAATTATGCTGACCAGCAAGGACAGCTTGTTTGACCGCGCACGCGGCAAATTGGTCGGCTCGGATCAATATTTGACCAAACCATTCAGCAAAAAAAGTTTGATCGAAACAGTCCTCACGCACACTCAGCAAAAGCAGGGAGAAGAAAGTTATGACCATTAAAAAGGTGCTGATTGTGGACGATTCGCCAACCGAGCGTCATATCATCGGAGAGATATTACGCAAGCATGGCCTGGAGGTGGTGTTTGCGGAGGATGGCGAAGCCGGTGTGGTCATGGCCAAATCGGAAATGCCAGACTTGATAGTCATGGATGTGGTGATGCCCGGTTTGAATGGATTTCAAGCCACTCGTGCGATTACCAAAGATGCCGCGACACAACACATCCCGGTCATTCTGTGTACGACCAAGGGACAAGAAACCGACAAAGTATGGGGGCTGCGGCAGGGTGCAAAAGATTATGTGTTGAAGCCAGTGGATGCCGCTGATTTGCTCAGCAAGATTGCGTTGCTGGGATAAACCATGGCCAAGCGTTTCAGCCTGCGTGAATTTCAGCAAAAAATACTTGATCGCATCCAGCAAAAGGAGGTGGTCGGTGATCGCATTTCTACGCTGGGCATTCAGTTGGGGCAGGATTACTGGCTAGTAGAAATGCAGGAGATTAGCGAAGTGTTGCCACTTTCGGACATTACCCCGGTGCATCTCACTCAACCTTGGTATCGCGGCATAGCCAACGTGCGTGGCAATTTGTATAGTATTTCTGATTTGGCTGCGTTTATGGGCTTGGGTGAAACGCCTAACGGCATGCAAACCCGCATTCTGTTGGTCAGCCCTAAATTTTCTTGCAATGCCGGGTTGGTGGTGGGGCGTGTGCTGGGCTTGCGCGATACCAGAAGCTGGAAATGCGAGGCTCAAGATGGCGAAACTCGCTACCAAGATGATCAGGGTCAGGTATGGCGTAAGGTTGAAGTAGCACAATTATTATTGCAACCCGATTTTTTACAAATAGGGATATAAATGGACGCCTCTAAAAATTCAAAATCCTAAGCTAGGCAAGGCGCGAGAATAATTTTAGCGCGCCGCATATGTTTGATATGTAAGCGTTAAAATTTTTGGAGCAACGTAGCATCGCGACGGAGTTTAGATTTTTAGAGGTGTCCTAAATTCTCTTTGAGAAGGAAAATAGAATGGCGTTCAGATCATCTACGGTTCAGCAACCCAAGGCAGTAAAAAAATTACAAGACTTGGCTGGAAAATTGGGAGGTGTGCCCCGCATATCGCTGCTGGATAAGCTGCCAGTGGCTAAGCAAATGCAAGTGATAGGGGGTGCGTTACTAGGATTTCTATTGATAGTGGTCATCGCCGCCTACTTCGACAATCGAGCCGCCACACATGGTACGCGCTATGTTGCGGAATCAGCCAGATTGCAGATGTTGTCGCAGCGCATGGCTAAGGCCGCAGAGCGCAGCTTGTCCGGCGACCATCTGGCGTTTGAAGAGTTAAACCAAAGCCGCGAAGCCGTGATTTCTGTATTGACGTTGCTGGACAAAGGCGATGGCAGCCTACCAGCCACCAGTGGCAGCCCGCGCACGGTGTTGAACGAGTTGATGCAGCTCGCACAGACGCCACTAGCTAACATGCTCGCCGTAGAAGAGGGTCGCCCCGGATTGGTTACCCTGAGCCGCGCCATTGCGGCGATTGATGCAGCCGGGCAAGAATTGCGTGGCCAGGCAAAGCTGTTGGTAGCACGTTCGGAAGGCGTACAAAAAGAACGTGCGGTTCGCTTCAGTCTGCTGGTAGAGCGTATTGCCAAGGATGCCACCTCGATGTTAGGGCTAATGACTGCCGCACAAGTGACCGAACTTGGCGTAGATACCATAGAGGCCGGCGAAGTCTTGGCGACATTTCCGACAACGGATCCGCTGATAAACAGTATTGTTGACCTATTCGATGGTTACCGTATTTCTGCCGAGGCAATTATTGGAAATGCGGTCAGCTTGCTCAACGCCAAGCTAGCGGGCAAGGCAATTTATGATGACAGCACACAATTACTGGTCTTGGCGCAGAAATTGACCGATGCCTATCCGTCCAGTGTATCTAACAGCATTACCCGCTACGTGATGGGTGGTTCAGGGGTCATGGTGTTGCTGCTGGTGATGTTGCTGGCTAAAATTTATCGGGATGATGCCGGAAGACGCACACTGGAAGCTGAGCAGACCAACCGTCGCAATCAGGATGCCATCTTGCGCTTGATGAATGAGATGGGTGATCTGGCCGATGGTGATTTGACCGTCAAGGCCACGGTGTCAGAAGAAATTACCGGGGCGATTGCAGACTCGGTTAATTACACTACGGATGAGTTGCGAAAATTGGTATCTGGCATTACCACCGTATCCGAACAAGTGACTCATGCGGCTGGTGCGGCAGAGATTGTGTCAAAAGGGCTGCTGGTTGCGGCACAAAAACAATCGGCAGACATACGCAATGCGAGTGAAGCGGTGGGGTTAATCAGTAAATCCATACAAGAGGTAGATGCCAGCGCGACACAATCGCTGCAAGTAGCGCGCAGAACATTGGAGGTGACGGAAGAAGGCGCGCAAGCTGTGCAGAACACCATCATCGGCATGGATGAAATTCGTGAACAAATCCAAGAGACATCCAAGCGAATCAAACGGCTGGGCGAAAGCTCACAGGAGATCGGCGAAATCGTGGAATTGATTTCTGACATTACCGAACAAACGAACGTGCTGGCTTTGAACGCAGCCATACAAGCTGCTTCGGCGGGCGAAGCCGGACGAGGTTTCTCGGTCGTGGCGAGCGAGGTGCAGCGCTTGGCGGAACGCTCAGCGGAAGCGACCAAGCAGATCAGCGCACTGGTTAAGACCATACAGGGCGACACCCAGGACACCATCGCGGCCATGGAAAAAAGTACGCAAGGAGTGGTGGAGGGAGCGAATTTGTCCAATGTCGCCGGTCAGTCCTTGCGTGAGATTGAGGAAGTTTCGCGCGAGCTAGCCGGTTTGATTAACAGCATTTCCGTGTCCACCCAGGTGCAGACAGACATGGCGCGTGAAGTGGCCGCCACCATGGTGGGCATTCTGGATATTACCGAACAGACAACGGAGGGCACCAAACATACCGCCGACTCGGTGTTGGAATTGGCCAACCTCGCCACCGGCCTGAAATCATCGGTTTCCGGCTTCAAACTGTGATCGGAGCGGACTTCATTACTAACGTGATCTGGATTACTAGCATGATCTGGGCACAATTTGGACACATGCTGGGTACATTGTGGGCGCACGCTTAGCCATGAATCATACCGCGCAATTTAATCCATTACCCCTGTTGTCAGTGAGGCCTGGCATAACCAGCTCACTTGATCAGGTGGAACGTGACTTGGCGATTTACTTTGCCGCGCCAGAACCTTCCTCCACTGCCTTGCAAAATGCGTTGGCGGAACTGCATCGAATTTGCGGAGTGTTACAAATTATTTCCCTGAAAGGGGTCGCTGTATATAGCAGTGAAATTGAAAAGCTACTACAAGAACTAGCCGCCGGGTCGTTGCCCCCATCACCCGCACAACGCGACATTATCCAGCGCTCGCTGGTGGCGCTATCTCATTACCTCGATGCTGTTATTGAAGGCGCTAGCAATGCGCCATTGCGCTTATTTCATCAATACCAAGAGTTGCAACAAACGCGCGGCGTAGAAATGTCGTTTGAAGTAGATCTTTTTTTTCCAGAATTGCAGGTCGAATTACCACATTCGGTTTTAGGTGTGCCGCAAGAAACAGATGTGCAACCGCGCATTAAAGCGGCACGCAGCCAATACCAACAAGCTTTGCTGAAATGGCTACGTCAGAATAATCCAGAAGAAGCCTTGCAGAGCATGCACACCGCAGTGCTGACTGTGATGTGTTGTGTGCCAAAAGATCAGCGCCGCGCTTTTTGGTGGATCGCCGCCGGGCTGATTGATTGCCTGATTTTTGATGGCCTGCCACCCGGCTTGAACGCCAAGGGCTTGCTCAGCCGCGTTGACATGCAAATGAAATCCTTGCTGGAAGGAAGTCAGATTGATGCTCAGGTAACTACCTGCGAGATACTATATTTTCTGGCGCGTAGTCATGTCGTCAGCGAACTAGTAGATAGCATCAAGCAAGTGTATGCGCTGGACGATTATTTGCCCGATGAATCAGCGCTGCCACAAAGTGAATCTGCAAAAATCCTCGACCAGATGCGTATCCAACTTGGAGCGGCGCGTGAGTTGTGGGAAAAATGTTTGCAGAGTGATGGTACGTCTGCCGATGCTACACAGGCATGTCAGGATTTCATCAACCAGATAGATCAATTGCGCGAACTGGCCGACAGCCTGGATCGCAATACCTTGCAACTGTTATGTAATCAAGTTCACGCAGGTGCTACACATTGTGACCAGCCGGAGCGTGCCCAGCGCATTGCGCAGGATATGGCGATGGCCTTGTTGTTACTGGAAATCGGCATAGACCACTACAGCCATCTAGGCAGCGATTATCACGATCAGGCGCGGATCTTGGGTCAGCGCCTGCAATCCAGCATGATGCGGATGCCGGAGGATAAAGAACAGTTTTCGGTGGTGGTCACGCTGCATTCCGAGATGGAAAAGCGCAAGGTACTGGCTCCGCTGGCCAGCGAAATGCAGGGGAATTTGCAACATGTGGAACAAGGTCTCAACGCATTTTTTGCTGACCCTAGTAAGCGTGATGAAGTCATTCCACTGGGTCGCTTGCTGCACCAAGTGCTGGCTGCCATGCACTTATTGGCATTGGATCAGGCTGAAACATTATTATTTGCTTTGCAACAGGTTACTGAGCGCTATGCTGCCGGAAGAAATCCTGCACCTGCCGAAACGCGAGCCGTTGCTCTTGCGCTAAGCGCGATCGAAGCTTATGTGCAGAACTTGGCGCATGGGCAAAAATCGGATGTCGCGCCATTGGTTTCTGCACTGAGAGTGATGGTGGCATCGCAACAAGCGCCCGCCCCTCCCGTCAAACCTGCCAACCCTGCGGCAGCGCCAACCATTCCTCCATCGGCTGTTGTAGCACCGCCGCCGTCAGCCATCACCACGACACCTGCCGCAGCAGCGCCTATCCCTGTGGAAGAAGACTTGGCCGAAGAAGATCTGGCCGTGGAAGAATTAGCCGAGGCCGAGTTGGACGGCGATGAGGACATGCTGGAAATTTTCCTGGAAGAAGCGCAAGAGGTACTGGGAACATTACGTACTAACTTGGCATTAAGCCAGCTGCATCTGGAAAGTCGTGAGCCATTGGTGACGATTCGTCGTGGCTTGCACACACTAAAGGGCAGTGGACGCATGGTGGGCTTGGTTGAGTTGGGCGAAGTAGCTTGGGCCATGGAAAATTCCATGAATATCTGGCTGGACAATGCTAAATCCGCGACACCGGAATTATTGAAATTTTTAAGTGCTGCGGAGCAATTATTCCAGGGCTGGGTAAACAGCTTGGCCAAACGCGAGGCAGTGCAACTTGATTACTCAGCATTGCTGGCTACCGCGAAACAAATCGCGAGCGGCGCTGAAATAATATCTGCTACGCAAATAGAGCTTGTGCCGGATGCCGCGCCAGAACCCAGTGTTGGGCCGAAACCAGATGTTGAACAAAAATTAGAGCCTGACTTTAAGCTGGATATTGAGCCTGCACCAGAACTAACACTCGCTCCGCAACCAGAGCCGCAGATTGAACTAGAGCCTGGCTTTAAGTTAGAGATTGAGCTCTTGCCAGATCTAGCATTTGAACTGGAGTCCGAACCAGAGCCCAGCGTTAAACCTGAGCCCAGCATTAAACAGGGAATAGACCTTAAGTTTGACATGGCATCTTTGCCAGCGCTGACTTTTGAAACAGAGCCGACATTGATCTCCGAGCCAGAGTCTGAACTGGAACCGGTATTCGAGATGGACCAGGCGGTTGCTATGTCGCCCGAATTATTCCGTATCTCGACACAAGAGGCCGCACAGAATGTGGCCGTTTTACAAAGCCATCTTGCAGCCTTGAGTACCAGTGAGCCATCGGCCATACCCTATGACTTTATGCGCGCCGCCCATACTCTGGGAGGAGTGCATCGAGCAATCGGCTACTTCGATGTTGCAGAGCTTGCTCAAGCCTTGGAGTTATGGCTACAAGCGCGCATGGATAGACCATTTACTTTGAGCCAAACACAACAATCCATGCTGGAAAATGTGGTGTCGGAGCTAGAGAGTATAGGGCTGGAAGTCAGTAACCATAGGGAATATCACCTCACTCCAGAATTGATAAGCCAGTTGCAAGCCGATACATCGGAGCTGCCGACATCATCAGACTTGGAATTGCCAGAACTAGAATTACCAGAGAGGGCATTGGATGAAATTTTAGCAGCAGTAGAATCGTCGGTGGAAGCTGCTCTGCCAACAGAAGTAGTGCCTAAAGAGATACTGCCAGAACAGGTAATACCAGAACAGGTAATACCAGAACAGGAGCCGGTAGCGGTCGTTCCGACAGTTGCGCCAGCAACACCAGCACCCCCGCTAGTAGCCACTTTAATGACGCGATCACCCAGCGAAGTCGCGCCACCTATTCGGCCTGCTGCTGACGACGCTGAAGCCCAAGAAGTAATGAATGAGCGGGTAGTGCGCGATGACTTGGACGAGCAGTTGTTGCCCATATTTTTGGAAGAGGCTGCCGATCTTTATTCTCAAATCACCAGCGATATGCGCTCATGGATAGAGCGTCCTAGCGAGAATATTTACGGTAAAAATTTGCAGCGCACACTGCATACCTTGAAGGGGAGCGCCCGCATGGTGGGCGCAATGCGGCTGGGCGAGCTGACGCATATCACGGAAACGCATGTAGAAAAAGCCGCGTCGCAGCAAGATGCCGCTTTTTGGGAAGACCTGCAAAATTACGCTGACCGTATTGGAAACACACTAGAACGTTTGCGTAGTGGCGCGCCTGCCGAAGTTGCCGCACCTATTGCGGTAGCTACGCCGACCGCTATTGCAACCCCATCTGTTGTTGAAGCCGTTGTATCAACCGCACTGCCCGCTGAGTTACCCGTGTTTGAAACCAGCGCGGGTGCATTGGCTGCGGCCATGTTGCGCGTGCGTTCGGATACAGTTGACTCTTTGGTGAATGAGGCGGGCGAAATCAGCGTGACTCGTTCGCGCATTGAAGGCGAGCTGCGCGGCTTTAAGAGCGGCTTGAAAGAGTTGACCAACAGCATAGAGCGCTTACGCAAACAATTGCGTGAAATCGAAATTCAAGCCGAAGCGCAGATGCAGGCGCGGGTCACTTTGTCACAAGAAGCAGAGGAGCAATTCGACCCCCTGGAATTTGATCGGTTTACGCAGTTTCAGGATTTGACACGCTCGATGAATGAAAGTGTGCATGACGTACAAACCGTGCAACAAGCGTTGTTAAAAAATCTTGATGAAACCAGTGCCGCATTAACGGCGCAAGCTCACCTTAATCGCGAATTACAGCAACGCCTGATGTCTATACGCATGGTGCCATTTTCCACCATCAGTGAGCGCTTGTATCGCATCATACGGCGCACTGGCAAAGAGTTGGGGAAGAAGGTCAACCTAGAGATACTGGGCGGGGATGTAGAGTTGGATCGCAGCATGCTGGAAAAAATGACCGCGCCCTTTGAACACATGTTACGCAACTCTATAGATCACGGCTTGGAGAATTCAGAAGAGCGAATCAAATTAGGCAAGCTGCCTATCGGTGAAATTCGACTTGCATTACGCCAAGAAAATAACGAGGTAGTATTTGAGTTTGCCGATGACGGCGCAGGTCTGGATCTTGATCGTCTGTACCAAAAAGCGCTGGAGCATGGCATATTTCAAAAGGACGAAAAGGTTACTGAAAATCAGATCACGCAAGTGATCTTTGCCACCGGACTTTCTACCGCGCAAGGAGTCACTGAAATATCCGGGCGCGGCGTAGGCATGGACGTGGTGGGTAATGATATTGCCGCTCTGGGCGGTCGCATAGATGTGTTTTCAGAACGTGGCATAGGTGCGCGTTTTGTGATACGTCTGCCGCTTACCCTGGCGGTGGGGCAAACCCTGATGGTGCAAGCAGCCCATGAAACTTATGCGATTAACGCGGGCATGATAGAGCAGGTTCAGCAGATCAAACATTTGGCCTTGGTAGAACGATATAACCAGGGTGAAGTTGAGTGGGAAGGAAATCATTACCCTTTATTTAACTTGATGCGCTTGCTGGGAAACGAGTCTTATCAGCCTGAGGGTCGTCCCTATAATCCGATTTTGTTATTGCGTAGCGGTGAGCGGCGCATGGCCTTGCATGTAGATGAGCTAATCGGCAATCAAGAGGTGGTGGTCAAAAATATAGGCCCACAACTGGCGCGCTTGCCGGGTATTGCGGGCGCAACTGTGCTGGGCAGTGGCAAGGTTGTGCTGATTATTAATCCAATCACTTTGGAGCAGTATGCGTCGGGTGCAAAAACCATCAGCAAGTCTAAGGTTGCCGCGACACCGGTAACCGTGACCGCAGCCAAGTTGCTGGTGATGGTGGTGGATGATTCGCTCACCGTACGTAAGGTCACCAGCCGCATGTTGATACGCGCAGGTTATCAGGTGGTGACAGCCAACGACGGCGTGGATGCGCTGGAAAAACTGGCAGAATTTACGCCAGACATGATGCTGCTGGATATTGAAATGCCACGCATGGATGGCTTCGAACTCACCAAACGCTTGCGTAGCGACCAAAGATATAAAAATATGCCCATCATCATCATCACTTCACGCGCCGCCGAAAAACACCGTTTATACGCGCTGGAACTGGGTGTGAATGCCTACCTAGGCAAGCCTTACCAAGAAGTCGAATTGCTTGAGCATGTTAAGTTTTACTCGGAAGAAGAATTACATCACCATGCCAACTTCCACCGTGCAGAAGGATTGCTGCAACAAATTGCCGGCTTTATTGCTACCAAGGCAGAGGATTAGCATACACTCGCCATTAAATAATTTAGCGCGTCACATTGCGACAGGTCGCTAGTGATGTCCGAATCGAATGAATATTGAAACGAGCCGAAAGTTAAGAAACACGGCAAGCTGCTTATTTGCAGCAAGCCTGTTCACAGCGACCACGCTGGCTGCTCAGCCGCGCCCACCTGACACGATTGCCCAACGAGTCGCGGCCTGTGAAGTGTGCCACGGCAAGGAAGGCCGAGCCACCAATGAGGGTTACTACCCGCGCATCGCAGGCAAACCAGCTGGCTATCTTTACAATCAACTAGTCAATTTTCGCGATGGTCATCGGCGCAATGAGGCGATGATTTATCTGGTGGATAACTTGCCCGACACCTACTTGCGTGAAATGGCGGAATACTTTGCCCGGCAAAAAATTCCCTATCCGCCTCCACAAGCCAGCAACGCAACGCAAGCCACGCTGAACATGGGGCGTGAGTTGGTCATGCGGGGTGATGAGCGGCGAAAAATTCCAGCTTGTATTTCTTGTCATGGCAAGGCGCTGACGGGTGTGATGCCTGCCACGCCGGGTCTGCTCGGCTTGCCTCACGCCTATCTATACGCACAACTCGGCTCGTGGAAGATCGGGGCACGACATGCTGCCGCGCCAGATTGCATGGAAAAAATCACCAAGGAATTAACCATGGACGACGTCGGCGCTGTCAGCGCCTATTTGGCATCACTACCGCTGCCGCAGAATGCTGTGCCTGCTGCATTTGCGCCGGTCAAGCCGCCGATTGAATGTGGCAGTTTCCCACCCAAAAAGAGCATTCCATGAAACGTGTATTGTTGATTTTGTCGGCAATTGTTTTGGCGCTCATGGGCGCTGTGTTTGGCTACCCCTATGTGCTGGAGTTGAGCGAACCCATGCCGACCTCTGTGGCGCAGGATCAAGCCGAGCAAGTGAGTCGCGGCCAATATCTTGCTCTTGCAGGCAATTGTGCCGCTTGCCATACTGTGCGCGGCGGGCTTGCTTATGCCGGGGGTCGCGTCATCGAGACACCCTTCGGTCAGGTACTTTCCTCAAATCTGACCCCCGACCCTAAAACCGGTTTGGGCGACTGGACGGCAGATGATTTCTGGCGTGCCCTGCACCACGGCAAATCAAAAAATGGCAAACTGCTTTACCCGGCATTTCCCTACCCCAGTTACACAAAAATTACACGTGCTGATTCGGATGCCTTGTATGCCTATCTGAAAACGCTGTCTCCAATTGTTCAGGCCAATCGTCCACACACACTACGTTTTCCGTACAACTCGCAATTTGTGCTGGCGATTTGGCGCGCACTTTACTTCAGGCCGGGCGCGTATCAATCCGATGCGAACCGCAGCCATGAATGGAATCGCGGTGCATATCTGGTGCAGGGATTGGGGCATTGCAATGCCTGCCACACCAGCCGCGATGCCTTGGGAGGAAGCAGTCAACAAGAAGACATGGCAGGCGGCATGATGCCGATGTCCAGCTGGTACGCCTCATCGTTGACCTCGGATAGCAGAGGAGGTGTAGGTAAATGGGATAAACAGCATATTGTTGATCTGCTCAAAACCGGTGTGTCGGAACGCGCGGCAGTGGTTGGGCCTATGTCCGAAGTGGTCTATAAAAGTCTGCAACACTTGAGCGATGATGATTTGCAGGCGATGGCAGAATATTTGAAATCATTGCCCCCCACCCGCGCCCCTAAACAATCTAGCGGCGCGCTACTGAACAAGGTGCAACACGAAGTGGTGATGGATTGGGGTGGCAAGCTGTATAAAAAACACTGTGCAGCATGTCATGGGGAAACGGGTAATGGTAACCCCCCGGCTTATCTACCATTCGCCGCACGACACTCACTGGCTACGCCTTCTGCGGTTAACCTGGTACGCATCGTGATGAATGGCGGCTACCCACCCGGCACAACAGGCAATCCACGTCCATTTGGTATGCCGCCCTTTCGCTCTGTACTGGGCGATGAAGATGTGGCGGCAGTAGTGTCGTACCTTCGCAACTCATGGGGTAATCAAGCGGGCATCGTCACGCCTGACGAGGTGAGTCGTTATCGCTCTTTGCCGGTGAATTAAACCCCCATGATTTAAATTCAAATTATCCGGATTGAACGTAACCATACTAACGGATAAATTGTGCAGGCCACGCCAGGAGATTACAATAACGCTTATGTCGCAACTTGATTTCAGGCATCACTTCCTCATCGCCATGCCTGCCATGGTGGATTCAGCTTTTGCAAAGTCACTCATATACATTTGTGAGCACAATGAGCAAGGTGCGTTGGGTATCGTGGTAAACCGCCCAACCAACCTCACCCTGGCTGAATTATTTGCCCAGATACAAGCCCCATTAAACAATGAAGAGTTAAAAAAATTGCCGGTACATTATGGTGGCCCGGTGCAAGTTGATCGGGGCTTTGTATTGCACGAGCCGGTCGGTCAGTGGCAATCTACTTTGGCCATTAATGACAAAGTGGGTCTGACTACTTCCAGAGATATTCTGCAAGCGGTAGGGGTCGGCAAAGAGCCGCACAATCTGCTGGTCACACTGGGCTATGCCGGATGGACGCAAGGTCAGTTAGAGCACGAGCTATCGCAAAATGCCTGGCTCAGCGTGCCGGCCTCTGAACATATTTTGTTCGACCTGCCAGCGGAGGAGCGCTTGCCCGCAGCCATGGCCTTGTTGGGTGTGGATTATGCGTCTTTATCGGAAGATGCAGGACATGCTTAGGGGCATCCTAAATATAGATGGCATTAAATATGGCGGTTGACCTCCCGCACGGAACACTGCTGGCATTCGATTTTGGCACCAAGCGTATCGGTATAGCAGTCGGCAATAATATTTCTAATACAGCGCAGGCGTTAACTACTTTGCGGGACGAGAAAAATGAACAGCGCTTTGCTGCCATTGCCGCGCTCATACAAGAGTGGCAGCCAGTGGCGCTGATAGTGGGCTTGCCCTGTCATGATGATGGCTCGCCACACGAGATGACCAGGCTGTGTCGTCGATTCGCGCAGCGCCTCCAGGGGCGCTTTAATTTGCCCACGATTCTGGTAGATGAGCGTTATACTTCCACCGCTGCCAGTTCGCAGTTGAATGATGCGGGCATACGCGGCCTCAAACAAAAACCGTTGCTGGATCAAGTGGCCGCGCAACATATCTTACAAGCTTATTTTGACGAACCCGCGATGGGGCTTTATGTATGAATAATCCGCAGCTCAACAAACATGGCGAACTGCAACATCTGTTGACCACCGAAGGCTTGCCCGCATCCATTTTGCGCGGAATTCTGGATCGTGCGGCATCATTTGTGAACGTCGCGGAGGGGCGCGAAATCAAAAAAGTGCCCTTGCTGCACGGCAAATCCATATTCAACATCTTCTTTGAAAACAGCACCCGCACGCGCACCACTTTCGAAATTGCCGCCAAGCGCTTATCGGCTGACGTGGTTAATTTAAACATTGGTTCTTCCTCTGCCAGCAAGGGCGAAACCCTGCTCGATACCGTAGACAACCTATGCGCCATGCATGCCGATATGTTCGTGGTGCGCCATAGCCAGAGCGGCACAGCGCACCTCATCGCCAAACATGTCGCGCCGGAAATTCATGTCATCAATGCCGGTGACGGGCGCCACGCCCACCCCACCCAGGCGCTGCTGGACATGTTTACCATCCGCCACTACAAAAAAGAGTTCCATAACCTGCGCGTGGCAATAGTCGGCGACATTCTGCATTCGCGCGTGGCGCGTTCGCAGATACATGCGCTGACCACGCTCGGCGTGCCGGAAGTGCGCGTGATCGCGCCCAAGACCTTGTTACCCACCTGTGTTGAGCAATTGGGCGTACAGGTTTACCACGACATGCAACTGGGGTTGCGTGATGTGGATGTGGTGATGATGCTGCGCTTGCAAAACGAACGTATGCAGGGTGCAGCGCTGCCCAGTGCGCAGGAGTATTTCAAATATTACGGCCTGACCCAGGA
>JAYUTK010000087.1:0-11557 GCA_043755195.1 Gallionellaceae bacterium | reverse complement strand
GGTGAGCGGTGCCAATGTGGCGGTAGGAATTTCTGCTTGCGATTTAATTGCGTCTTCTTTTTGCGATAAATAATAAGCCAGCCAGCCCATCGCCCCCGCCAGCAACAAAAAGGCAAAATGCGGCATGCCCGGAATCAGTCCCATCGCACCGACAATCACCGCGGTAAGCATAATGACTTGCGGCTGCTTGAAGAGTTGTCCGGCCAGTTGCTGGCCGATATTTTCGCTGCTGGCCACGCGGCTCACCACCAAACCGGCGGCGGTGGAAATAATCAGCGCGGGAATCTGCGCCACCAGACCGTCACCGATGGTCAACAAGGTATAGTATTTTGCTGCCGTCGCCAGATCGAGATCGTGCTGCAACACGCCGACGATCAAGCCACCGATAATATTGATGAGCAGAATGATGATGCCCGCCACCGCATCGCCGCGCACAAATTTACTGGCACCGTCCATTGCCCCATAGAAATCGGCTTCTTGCGCAATCTCGGCGCGGCGTGTGCGCGCCACATCCTCGCCTATCAACCCCGCATTCAAATCGGCATCTATCGCCATTTGTTTGCCTGGCATCGCATCCAAGGTAAACCGCGCACCCACTTCAGCGATACGCCCAGCACCCTTGGTAATCACCATAAAATTAATAATCACTAGAATTGCAAACACGACTATGCCTACTGCGTAATTGCCGCCCACCAAAAAATGTCCGAATGCCTCGATTACCTTGCCTGCCGCATCTGGCCCGGTGTGGCCTTCCAGCAGTACCACCCGTGTTGAAGCCACATTTAGTGACAGACGCAACAAGGTAGTAATCAACAACACGGTGGGGAAAATTGAAAAATCCAATGCCTTGTTGGTGTTCATGCTGATCAGCAACACCATAATCGAAATTGAAATATTAAAAGTGAATAGAATATCCAGCAACATCGGTGGCAGTGGCAATACCATCATCGCCAATATCATTACGATCAGAAAAGGGCCGGCCATGCCGACCAGTCCGGTGCGCTTAAAGAAATTCTGTAGTGAGTTCATGATTTATTCTCTCCTCAGCCTTGTATCAAACAGCCGATGGATCAAGCTCGGCTGGAACAGGCAAGTTGCTAGGCTTTGCTGGATACTCGCCACCTTGCTTTTGGTAACGACGCAATTTGTAAACATAGGCCAGTACTTCGGCCACCGCGTTGTAAAGTGCTTCTGGAATCACCTCTCCCAGATCAGTATGTTTATGCAGTGCGCGTGCCAGTGGTGGAGCTTCCAAAATTGGCACATGATTTTCCTCGGCAATTTGACGAATGCGTATTGCCAATAGATGAGAACCTTTAGCCACCACCACCGGTGCCCGCAAATTCTTATTCTCGCTATACTTTAACGCCACCGCATAGTGCGTTGGGTTGGTGACCACCACATCGGCAGTCGGAATGGCAGCCATCATGCGACGGCGTGCGGCCTCACGCTGCAACTTGCGGATTCGTCCCTTGACCATCGGGTCGCCCTCAGTTTCTCTAGCCTCCTGGCGCACTTCCTCCTTGGTCATTTTTAACTTCTTGTTGTGCTCCCATAACTGGAACGGAACATCTATCGCCACGATCAGCAACATTGCGCCGACTATCGCCATGAAACTTTCGCCTATTAAATGTCCGGCTTGCGGGATAGCCGTCATAATGGATTGTGTTCCAAGCGCCAGCACTGCGTCCTTGTTATGCCAGATCACCCATGCTGCTACCCCGCCTACCAAAACAGATTTTGCTATCGCCTTACCCAGTTCCACTAATGCCAGTGAGGAAAACATCCGTGCGATACCGGAGATGGGATTTAATTTTGAAAAGTTGGGCTGTAAGGCTTCGATGCTGAACAACCAGCCGTTCAGCAGCAAGGGAGAAAATGCCGCAGCCAGCATGACTGCCAGTAGCAAGGGCCAAAAAGTAATGAGCGCGCCCAGTGCCTGATCGTGTAAACGCGGGATAAGCAAGTTGGCATTGAGTGCCAGTTCCCGATCTATTATTAGCCCGTCGCGCAAGGACTGCACCATATGCCAAGTAAACGACGAGCCCATGAACCACAACATACCGCCACCTGCCAGCAACACGGCAAATGTGGAAAGCTCACGCGAGCGCGCGACCTGACCTCGTTCTCTTGCCTGGTCAAGTCGTCGTTGTGAGGGCTGTTCAGTTTTTTCTAAATCGCTGTCTTCTGCCATGATAGATTTCGCTGGATGTAGCGATTATCAACAATGCAGCGCAGAGCAATCGGGCGAATAGCGGGAGGAATCCCTTGTTATTTTAAGGCCACCTCTAAAAATTCAAATTCCGTCACAATACGGTGTTTCTCAGGATTTTGAATCCGCCCAGTCTTTCAGGACATCTATAACATTGTGGAGCAGAATTACCTTTGCATACTCAATTGCACCAGCACACGCTCAGCCATTTTTTCCAAGGGTACAATTTCATTCACCGCACCCAGTTTTATAGCTCCGCGTGGCATTCCAAACACAATGCAACTTGCCTCATCCTGAGCAAGGTTATAGGCCCCGGCTTGACGCATCTCCAGCATCGCAGCCGCGCCATCTTCACCCATGCCGGTTAACATCACACCGATTGCATGTGCGCCTAACACCTGTGCTGCTGAATGAAATAACACCTCCACCGAGGGGCGATGGCGGTTAACCGGCGGGCCTTGGCTGAGCACGATCCTGAATGTCGAACCTGGAATGCGTTCCAGCGACATATGCGAATGTCCAGGCGCAATGTAAACATTGCCAGTCATAATTTTTTCCTGATGCTCGGCTACTTTCACATTCATTTGGCAGATGCCGTTCAAGCGTGTCACAAAAGACTGCACAAAAGATTCTGGCATATGCTGGGTAATCAAAATGGGAGCAGTACGTTGTGGCATGCCTGTGAGAAATACCTTGATCGCTTCTGTGCCACCGGTCGAAGATCCGACCACAACAAAGCGAGTATCAAATGAAATTGGAGTGAGCATTGAGGAGTGCGAGCTCTGTGGTTTTGCTGCGACCTTACTAACCGATTGTCGCGCAGTAGCAATAGCACCCCGCTCTTTAATCATTTTCCGCCTGATTTTTCATACACGGTATGGGCGCGCAGCTTGAAATAGGCATCCGCATGAAACAAATTTTCTGAATGTCCGGCAAACAACAAGCCATCGCTATTTAGCAAGGGGGAGAATTTTTTTAATATAGCGAACTGGGTTTCCTTGTCAAAATAAATCATTACATTTCGGCAGAAGATGACATCTAACTTTTCTCGAATAGGTAAAATCGTATCCAGAAGATTGATGCGCCGGAAGCTAATCATCTTCATTAATTCAGGACGCACCAGCACAAAACCAGAAGCCTCACCTTGCCCGTACACAAAAAATTTATCGAGTTGCTGCTTCGACATCTTGGCTGTCAAATCCAGCTTGTAGCGACCTAGGCGTGCAGCTTCCAGCACGCTGGTGTCCAAATCAGAAGCGATGATTCTGACTGGAGTATCAAAGCTGGCGAAGGTTTCTACTACGGTCATCGCCATAGAATAAGCTTCTTCACCCGTGGAGCAAGCGGAACACCAAAGATTGATAGTGGTTTTCTTCCCCAGCTTGCGTAGATGATCGGCCAGAATTGGGAAGTGGTGTGGCTCGCGAAAAAATGAGGTTAGGTTGGTAGTTAGCGCATTGGTAAATTCTTCCCACTCAACCGCATCATTGCGCTTTAACAGATCCAGATACTCAGCAAAAATTTTAATACCCGTCGCGCGCAATCGTCGCGCTATTCGGCCATATACCAACTCCTGTTTGGATTCGTTCAATAAGATACCGGCGTGCTGATAGATCAACTTGCTAATCAGTTGAAAATCTTGTGTGGTGAAGAGAAATTCTCGATCGCGCTCAATAGTCATTTAGCCTTAAAGCCGCAGTTCAATCCGCAGATAACGCAGATTAACGCAGATTTTCTTATGGTTGTCTGGGATGTCATGGATGGTAGTGTCACCCAAAAGGTGTGTGCCATAACAGGGCGAGTATTTGTTTAATCTGTTGAACCCGGATCATCCATTAGACCCAATTACGTCATTCCCGCGAAGGCGGGAATCCAGTTGATTTAAAAACTCCCGCGATAGCGGGACAACATCGTCGTTTTGTCCGCTTTGCAGGACTTTTGTTTTTTGCTGGATTCCCGCCTGCGCGGGAATGACAGGCTAATGGATAATCCGGGTTGAAATCTGCGGACAAATATTTTTTTGGTTTAGAGTTTGTTTGTAAATAAGCTGATGCTGCTAATTCCCCTGAACATCATTCAGCAACTCCTTGATGTCGAGAATCAGCACGATGTCCCCTTCGCTGGACATGGTCACCCCGGCCACGCCCTTGGGTCGGAATGTATCCAGCGATTTAATAACTACATCATCATGTCCGGCAAAGGAATCAGCTGACAGAATAAAGCTGTTGTTACCGAGCTGCATCAGCACACCGACTTCCGGTGTGCCACTCCCTTCCCAGCCTATCAGTTGCGCCAAAGGTAATACGGGCAGCACTTCGCCGCGCACCACCATGGTTGCTCTGCCGGAGACTTTCTGTAGTTGATCCTGCGTGATGGAAAGTATCTCGCGCACCATAGACAGCGGTACGGCAAAAGATTGTTCGCTGAGGCGCAAAATCAATACCGGCAATATCGCCAACGTCAAAGGCAGTTGAATGGTAATCACGGTACCCTTGCCAATTTCGGATTCGATGTTCACGATGCCATTGAGCTTCTGGATATTGGTTTTCACCACATCCATACCCACTCCACGCCCAGACACACTGGAGACTTCTTCCTTGGTTGAAAATCCGGGCAAAAAGATCAACTCCAGACACTGCTTCTCATCCAGTGTATTTGCAATCTCATTGGTGATGAGCCCCTTCTCGACGGCCTTGCTGCGTATTGTTTCGGGGCGCATACCTTTGCCGTCGTCGGCAATGGTAATTAAAATATGATCGCCTTCCTGACGTGCGCTTAACTCTACGATGCTCTTTTCCTGTTTACCGGCAGCTTTGCGACCCTCTATAGTTTCCACGCCATGATCTACCGCATTACGCACCAGATGCACCAAGGGGTCGTTGAGATCCTCGATCATGGTCTTATCCATTTCGGTCTCTTCCCCAACCAGCACCAGCTCCACATCTTTACCCAATGAACGCGCCAGATCGCGCGCCAGACGCGGATATTTTTTAAACAAACGACCAATCGGCTGCATCCGTGTTTTCATCACGGCATTCTGTAAATTCACCACTAGCGTATCCATTTGACTGACTGCCTGATCCAGATCGTGCAAGGTATTCGCGTCATCGCGTCCCTGCATAATATCGGAGCGCAAATGGGTGAGACGATTCTTGGTCAAACCAATTTCACCAGAAAGATTTAACACCTGATCGAGGCGATCGGTATCCACTCGTATAGTGGATTCTTTTGCTTCTTTTGCGGGTAAATCACCATCCCGCCGCCCGACTGTTGACCCTGGCACATCAGTGGCGCGTCGACCAAATGCTTTCTTGGTGGACTCTTCCTCAGAAATAGCCGCAGCAATTTTTTCTGGATCGCGGGGTACTGCTGCAAGCGCAACAACGTCAGTTCCGATTAACGCACTGTGTAATTTATTCCAATCCACCGACTCTGCGCCGCTTACTACGCTTGCTTTATTAGGCGGTGTTGGAGCTATTTCCACCTTAGCCGTTTGCGTATTTTTAACAGAGCTCGGTGTGGGTGTTTGCTGCCCAGTTAGGGCTGTTTTCAATGCGGCGGTGATCTCGCTCGGTGCAGCATCCGGCTGGGTGTTTTGCTGCAAGGCAGCAAACATTCTGCGCACTTCTGCTGTCGCCGAAAAAATCACATCCATGAGCTCAGGGTTTAAAACCAATTCACGATTGCGCAACTTGTCGAAAAGATTTTCGGTGATGTGGCACAGTGCCACCAGCTCAGTCGCATTGAGGAAACCCGCGCCGCCCTTGATAGTATGAAATCCACGAAATATATCGTTGAGCAGATGGTTGTCCGCCGGATTTTTTTCTAACCCCATCAGCTTGCTATCCACATCAGATAACATCTCTCCCGCTTCCATCAGGAAGTCGCTGAGTAACTCTTCCATGCCGGCAAAATCATTCATTTTGTTCTCCTCAGATTCAATGTCGGGTTGAAACCCGACCTACACATCAGAACCCTAAACTTTCCAGCAAGTCATCTACCTGATCCTGATTGCTCACGATATCTGTACGCCCATCTGGATTAATGACGGGGCCATTTAACAGCCCGGTATTCAATTCCGCCCTTACTTCAGGAGGTGCACTTTCGAGTAACAGCAGCAGCAATTTTTGCTCCATATCTTTAGTCACGGCAATAATCGTCTTAATGACTTGGCCGGTCAGATCTTGGAAATCTTGCGCCATGACTATTTCCATCAGATAATTATTGGCATCTCTGGATTGCTTGGGAACTTCATTCAGAAATGAGCAGGTTTGCATTACCAGTGCTTTGAATTGTTCGACATCCAGTTTTTTGTCGAATAACAGTTGCCATTGTCCGGCCAGTCGTTGTGCATCCGCCCCCATCTTTTCAACCAACGGTTGCGCTGCTTCGGTTGCATTCAGCACCTTTTCAGCCGCACGCTCCGTCAAATTCGATACATAGTTCAAACGATCACGCGCATCCGGCATGTCGGATACTGCTTTTTCAATTTGTTTATTCAGACCCAATTCTCTGAGTGAGTCGTGCAGACTGCGCGCCATCTGTCCGATCTGATTAATCATCTTGTCTGAACCAATTGCTGGCGCAGCCGATGCAGAAGGTGAATCATCAGCGCCATTGGCCGCCACAATGCTGTCGAACAATGCTTCGAGATCTTCCGGGTCCTGCGTTGCAGTATTTGTTGACATAGCAGCACTCACTTTTTCATGGTTTGAAAAATTTTCTTCAGCTTCTCATCCAGTATGGCCGCCGTAAAAGGCTTGACCACATAGCCACTTGCACCCGCCTGCGCCGCCTCGATTATGTTTTCTTTTTTCGCCTCGGCGGTGACCATCAATACCGGCAAATGCTTGAGATTGGCATCTGCACGTATTTCCTTCAGCAACTCTATGCCGGTCATCACCGGCATATTCCAATCCAGCACTACAAAATCAAATGTCTCTGCGCGCAGCTTGGTTAATCCTTCTGCTCCATTTTCTGCCTCTTGCACATTGGCAAAGCCCAACTCTTTAAGCAGATTTCGCAAGATGCGACGCATTGTGGAAAAATCATCCACAACCAAAAATTTGAGATCTTCCATACCCATGACTATCCCCTATGACAGCAACAGTGGTCTCAGTGTTGATGACAAAACCGTCGAATCAAATTTTGCGACATAATGATCTACCCCGACACGACGTCCCATATCCTGATTGGCATCTGAGGATAACGATGAATGCATCACCACCGGTATGCCATCAAAACGATGATCTGATTTAATGTGTTGAGTCAGCACATAACCATCCATCTCCGGCATTTCCGCATCGGTTAATATCACCTGAATTTGGTCATGTAAATTTGCCCCTGAATTCTGCGCGGTATCTGCCATAGACTTGAGTCGGTCCAGCGCTTCGCGTCCGTTGTTAGCCTGAATATGTTTGACACCCATTTTGTCGAGCACCTCGGCAATTTTCCTGCGCGCCACCATAGAGTCATCAGCAAAGAAAATACATAGCTCATGCTCTGATTGAACCCGCTCCACAGAACCCACCACGCCTTCGCCGAAAGCATTGGCCAATATTTGCTCAACGTCCAAAATAGAAACCAGTGTGCCATCTGGAAGTTCAGTGATGGCCGTAATCAGCGCGCCATTCTCGGACAGCATGCCTTCGGTAGCCCGCACTTTTTCCCAGTCAACCCGAATGATGCGATCCACCCCTTGCACCATAAACCCCAAGGTGAAATTATTGAATTCCACAACCATCATGGTTTGATGTTTACCTGCTTGGTTGACCTTCATAAATTTCGCCAAATTCAACACTGGCATCACATGTCCGCGTAAGGACACAATACCGTCCATGCCATGCGGCATATTTGGCGTGCGCGTGACTTTACCTGCCTGACATACTTCCTTAACCTTAAATACGTTGATGCCGAATTTCTCATCGCTACCCAGGCTGAATAGCAATATCTCCATTTTGTTGGTGCCGGCCAAGTTGGTGCGCGCATCAACTTGATCCATCAGTCCATCCTGATTGCTGCTCAAAGTGTCATCTATATAAGACATTTATTTACCCTCCTTGCTTTCCATGCACATACACCTGCCTGCGGCATTCCCCTTTGCCAAATGGGGAATAAAGAAGATTTCAAGCCAGCAAGCGCGTCAATATTTGCGCCAATTTTTGCGGCTCAAACTTTGGCACATATTCATCTACGCCTACGGTTTTACCCAGTTGCTGATTAGATTTTCCGCTTAATGATGAGTGCATCAGCACCGGTATATTGGCGAATCGCTTGTCGGCTTTAATCTTGCGCGTCAGCATATAACCGTCCATCTCCGGCATTTCCACATCAGTCAAAATGACATGGATCACATTCTTGAGCGGTGTATGTGATGCTTCCGCGCTATCGGCCATTTTCGCCAATTCATCCCACGCTTGGCGACCATTGATTGCGGAAATATATTTGACCTGCATGGCATCCAGTGTCCGCGTAATCTGGCCACGCGCTACCGAAGAATCATCTGCAAAAAATACGGTGCGATCCTTGCCGAGTGGCTTCACCGATTTTAAAATAACTTCATCGCTATCAAAGCGGGTGGTTTCAGAGAGCACCTTTTCCACATCCAACATCATTATCAAGCGGCCATCTTTTAGCTCGGTGATGGCGGTCACCAAGCCACCCATTTCAGCAACCAACATCGCGGGTGGTACGCGCATTGCCGACCAATCCAGGCGCAAGATGTTATCCACTGCCCTCACCAAAAATCCTTGGGTCTGACCGTTATATTCGGTCACGATCATGATTTCTCGCTGGCAATCAGTGTCAATTCCAATATAGTTGGCCAAGTCAACGACCGGTACCAGCGCACCGCGCAAGCTGACCATCCCTTCCACAAACTCGGGCATTTCAGGCGCACGGGTGATTTGCGGAACACGCATTACTTCGCGCACCTTGAACACGTTGATGCCGAATGTTTCTTCACGATTGCTACGCGCATCCTTGCCCAGCGAGAACATCAGAATTTCAAGTTTGTTTGTTCCCGCCAGCTTGGTTCTGGCATCAATATTTTTTAACAGGTCGGACATAATGGATTCTCCGCGACACAATGAATTTTTAGCAGCGTAGGGTGGGCACGTTTTTTGTGCCCACCGTCCTTCCGCGCGGGCAAACAATAAAGCCGTTTGCCCACCCTACGTGATTGCTTATATTCCTAGCCCTCTCCCTGAATGGAAGGGAATACAGCGTTTTTGTGCTTTATCCCTAAACCTTAAAGCGATCAGCCGTTGCCAGCAATTCCTTAGCCAATCCTTCTAGCCGCAAAATTTCCTGTGAATTCGATTGCACTGCCGCATGATTTTCTTCTGACATTTGCGCTATTTTTTCCACATTGCGTGCGATTTCGGTGCTGGCTAAACTTTGCTCGCTGACCGATGCTGCAATGTCGCTCACACCATGGCTGGATTGCGATACCGATTCGCCGGCCTCAGTCAACACTTTGGACACTCGCCCCACATGATCCTGCGTGGCTTGCAAGGATTTCAAACCCGTTTGAACCACCTCTTCCACCTTGGCGGATTTTTGATTGAGCGAAGTCGTGACTTGGTCAATTTCGCTGGCTGATTTAGCGGATTTTTCTGCTAGCTTGCGTACTTCGTCCGCTACCACGGCAAAGCCGCGCCCCTGCTCACCGGCGCGTGCCGCTTCGATGGCGGCATTCAATGCCAGCAAGTTGGTCTGATCGGCGATGTCTTTCACCTGCTGCGTCATGCTGGCAATGGCGCGGGTGCTGCTGACGAAATCTTTGACCTCGCCGGCGATTTGATTGACGGCCTCTTGTACGCGCTGCACCTCGCCTATCATTTCGTTCACACTTTGACTTCCTTGGCGGGTTTGTTCCAAACTTTTTTCGGATAACTTGCGTACATCTTCGGTATTGTTTGCCACCGAATTGATGCTCACCGTGATCTGCTCCACTGCCGCTGCCGTGGAAGCGGCCGCTTCGGATTGCATCTGCGAGCTTTGCGCCACTTGTGCAGAGGCGGTTGAAAGCCCACTGGCGGCTTCTGATACTTGGACGGAACTAGAGCGCATGCTGGAGATGGTCTTTTGCAGGCTAATCAGCATATCTTTCATGGCCTGCATCAACTGCCCGGTTTCGTCACGCGAATGCACCTCGATATGCCCGGTTAAATCACCCTCCGCAATGCGCTTGGCTACTTTTACCACTTCACCCAAGGGGCTGGAAATATAACGGGTCAGAATGATGGCTAAACCTATTGCCAACAGAATTGCCGCAATCAGCCCGCTGACAATCCAAGTGCGCGCCGAGCCATACAGCACATCACCTTGTTGGCTGGCTTCCTTTCCACCTTTGACGTTCAGCTCCATCAACTGCAATAGCAGAGCGCTCCCCGCATCAAAATATTCTTGTGAACTGCCACGGATGATGGCTTTAGCTTCTTCATTTTTATTGGTTCGAGAAAGGTTCACTACCTTGGCGTGCTCCTCCATATAATCAGCCCAGCGTCGCTTGAAATCGTCATAGATTTTTTGCTCATCGGGAGAAGAAATCAGCTTTTCATATTCTGCGCTGTTTTTTTCAAATACGGCCAACACATCCGCCATGGCTTTTTCATAGCGCGCCATTTCCGCATCATTCAAAGACAAAATATGCTGCAACTCGCCAATACGAAAATCAGATGTATTGGTATTCATGTCGGAAGTCACACGCACACTGGGCATCCAGTTTACTTCCATGTCGGTGGAAGTTTGGTTGACCTTGTCCAACTGAATGATCGAGAAAACGCCCAGAATAACCATCAACACACAAACCGCGAGAAAAGCAGTCGCCAATTTGGCGCCAATTTTCATATCAACAAATGAATTCATAATATAACTCCCCAGTTAAACCCGGATAATCCGGTGTTAAAGAGATGCCGAGCACACCGCCGCTACCCTAGCCGATGGTATGTAGAACAACCTCTACGACACCCCGTTCAATTGCAGAACGAGTTTGATTAGTGTAACGGCACAAAATGAGTTTTCTTTAGGAGAATAGTGAGAGGTTATTAGGCTTTATTACTGCCTCAGCACTTAGTCAGTATGGGACAGTCTGTATGGGATAGGCGGGGTGCAGAATTTATCCTATAAAATTAAGTTGAGGCACAGAGCACACAGAGGTAAAACAAAGCGTTGTGCTGCTAGGCAGGACCATCCGCTGGATAAGAAAATAACAGCCTTTCTCTGTGTCTCAGTGGTAAGTGGTCAATACTGTTCGATTAGCACCCATCCGTTCGCCCTGAGCTTGTCGAAGGGGGCATGAATTGGCGGCTGGTGGTTCGACAAGCTCACCACGAACGGTTA
>JAYUTK010000086.1:0-2112 GCA_043755195.1 Gallionellaceae bacterium | reverse complement strand
ATCGCGGTGCAAAACTTCAACGAAAATTTGAGCATCTTCGCGATGCTAGGGCTGTATGCCGCCATGCAAAAACTGGATTTCAGTATCTACATCATCATTCTCGTATTCGGGCTGTTGCTGGCCGGCATCATGACCGCGCTGTACAAAAAACACGGCCACGACCAAGACGGCGGGCGGATGTAATTCCGTTTCTCGATCAAAAGTGCATTTATGTAGGGCGGTTTCGTAGATTGAGCTTGCGAAGCCCAACAGCGGGGGCGTTTCGCCGAGGGATTGTTGTAGCTCTCGCAAAAAACCGCTCAACCCAACTCTTTAACCAACTCCGGGTGCTTGTCCAATATCTTGAATAAATTTACGACAGCACGCATGGGCACTGCTTCGCCGCGTTCGTAGCGGCTAAACGCGTTGTGCCCTCCACCGGTTAATTCTGCGGCCTGCTTTTGTGTCAGCTTCAATCGCTTTCTGGCATGGGCGAGCAGCGCGGCATCACGCGCTTTGGCTTTTTCTCCCAATGCTTCGGTGGCCTTCCATACACGATCCGAATTGTCGTTGTCAGCAAATACTATGTCGCCGCACACTGGGCAATGCCAGCCGGTGACTTTAGACACCACGCACGATTCACCTCGCGCTTCGACGGTGACATCTTTGGTTTGCAACTTCAATTTAGTGCCGTCGTCGCACTGCAAACAAAATTTGCTCATGTTATTTCTCCTTAAACTGGATCACTGCTGCGCCATCCTGCACGGTCAGTTTGATATAGGCGATTTTGCCGTTTGGACAAGGCGCGTGATACACGTCTTGCTAAACCTTGTTGTCGCTATGGGTTGTCATGCTTTTGTGCAGCATGGCACTGTTCAATGCTAAAACCACACCCACAGCTTCCGTGCGAGACAACCCCATATTTGCCGCACCTCGTTGAGCGGCGAAAGTAAAAGTCCTGCTTCCATCACGCGCCACCATCGTTTGAATCGCTTGCAACGAGTAATGTGCCTTGAGCTTTTCCATGGGCGAATAATACCCTTATAGGGTTATTAAGGGAAATGAAATTTTCAAGCAATTGAGTTTCGACAGCACATTAGGTTGGGCTTCGCAAGCTCAGCCCTACAAATTCTAGGGTTATAGCAACAACAAGATTGCCCCTTATTTCAACTTTTCCAACAGCGATTCAAACTCCTCAATCGGCACCGGCTTGCTGAACAAATAACCCTGATAGGCCATGCAGCCATGCAGCTTGAGGAAAGCCAGTTGCGCTTCGGTTTCCACGCCCTCGGCAATCACGTTCAAGCGAAAATTCTGTGCCATGCCGATTATGGTCTGCACCAATACGGCATCGTTGGGATCTGTCGTAATATCACGCACGAAACTCTGATCGATCTTGAGTTGATCCAACGGCAATAACTTCAAATAGGACAATGACGAATAGCCCGTGCCGAAATCGTCCATCGATAGCTTGACACCCAAACCCTTGAGCGCGTGCATGGTTGCTATCGTGCCCTGCACGTCGCCCAGTACCACGCTTTCGGTGAGCTCCAATTTCAAGCGGGCCGGGTTGACTTGATGTTTATCCAGCGCGGCAGCGACCTGCGCCACGAAATCCGGCAAAGCGAACTGCTGCGCGCTGACGTTGATCGCCAAGCTCAAATCACGCGTTAACTCGTGTCCCTCCCAGCGCTTAAGCTGTTTCAATGCCGTCTCAAGCACCCAGCTACCCATCTCGACAATCAAAATACTTTCTTCGGCTATCGGAATAAATTGTGCTGGCGAAACCATGCCACGCCCCGGATGCACCCAACGCAGCAAGGCTTCCGCACCCAGCGGACGATGCTCGTTATCCAACTGTATTTGGTAATACAAATGCAGTTGCTGCAGAACAACAGCATGGCGCAGATCGGCCTCCATCGTCACCCGGCCCTCTACCGCCTGTTGCATCGCAGGATCAAAAAAGCACACCTTGTTACGACCGGACTCCTTGGCCTGATACATCGCCATATCGGCATGCTTCAACAAAGACTCCACCGTTTCTGCCCGCCCCAGATACAAACACACACCGATACTGGGAGAGCTATATTGCTCCTGTCCGTCGAGAAAGTAGGGGTGGGTCAGCGCTTTTCG
>JAYUTK010000085.1:0-2122 GCA_043755195.1 Gallionellaceae bacterium | reverse complement strand
CTTCAGTCACTTTTTCGGTGGTGGCGCCACCGCCCACATCGAGGAAATTGGCCGGCCTGCCACCATGCAGCGTAATCGCATCCATAGTCGCCATCGCCAGCCCGGCACCATTGACCAAGCAACCGATGTTGCCATCGAGCGAGATGTAACTAAGATCAAATTTTGAAGCCTCAATTTCAGCCGCATCTTCTTCGTCCAAATCCCGCAACGCCACAATTTCGGGATGGCGGTATAAGGCATTGCTGTCAAAATTTATTTTTGCATCCAGCGCAATCACGCGCTGATCCGCAGTCAACACCAGCGGATTGATTTCTGCCAGCATGGCATCCTTGTCCACAAAGCAGCGATACAAACCTTGCAAACAGGTGCGCGCCTGCGCCAGCGCGGCATCAGGAATACCAATATTGCGTGACACACTATCCGCCTCGGCATTGCTCAGCTCATCTGCCGGATTGATCCAGACCTTGTGAATTTTCTCCGGTGTGCGCGCGGCCACAGACTCAATTTCCATGCCGCCCTCGCTGCTCGCCATTAACACCACACGCTGACTGCTGCGATCTATCGCCATGCCCACATAAAATTCTCGGCTTATATCGGCACCTTCTTCGATCAACAAACGGCGCACTTTCTGCCCTGCCCCACCTGTTTGATGTGTGACCAATTGCATGCCTAGAATTTCTGCGGCGTACTCACGCACCTCCGCCAGTGATCGCGCCACTTTCACCCCGCCGCCTTTACCTCTACCGCCGGCATGAATCTGCGCCTTGACCACCCACACCTTGCCGCCCAACTGTTGCGCTGCGGCCATCGCCTCGTCAACACTAAAGCAGGCCACGCCACGCGGCGTTGGCACACCGAATTGCCGCAGTATTTCTTTGCCTTGGTACTCGTGAATTTTCATGGTTGTTCCCGTATTGCGAACTAAAAATTTAGAATCAGAACTTCATACGCTCATTATGATTTATATCACGCGCCGCATTTTCTGCCGCCTCGATACGCTCTTGTGTAGCGGGATGAGATGATAAATAGCTTAATTTTTGTGTCAATTGTTTATTATTGGAATCAAGTTCTGTATTTTTTTTACTGCTCTTCGCATCCTGCTTGTTTTTTCCAGCCTCCAGTACTGCCAGAGCCAAACCTAATTCACGCGGTGAGCGCCCGGTATTCTTGAGCAGTTCAAAAGCATCACTATCCGCCTCGCGTTCAAAATCCCTGGAATAGTGTGCATGTAGTAAAGCCGTGGGTAGCGTAACAGCAATGCCAGCGACTGCCGAGGCATCGCCATAAATTGCCATAGCCGCCAAAGCGATAATCGAATCCTGCAACACATAACGCAAGCTATGCCGATGACGAACATGCCCCATTTCATGCGCCAGCACTGCGGCAATTTGATCGTCACTCGCCATCAACGCCACCAGCTGATCCGTCATAACCACTATACCACCCGGCAGCGCAAAAGCATTTGCGCCTATCCAGCCACCGTCACGAAATTCCAAGCGCACAGCGTCGGATTGCTGTGTAGCATGGTGTAACTCGGAAAAAATCTGCGTCAGACTTTCTCGCCGCTCCGCACTAAGTTGCGTAGGCTTAAACACTAATTTGTCCAACGCCTTCAAGCCTTCCTGGGCAATATTTTCTTCGATGTTAGGCGGCAAGCGAGTGGCCACTTCACGCGCCACCCACGGCACTCCGTAGCGATAGCCAGCCCAACAGGTAGCAATAGTGAGTGCCAGCGCTAGAACAATAAAACCGTAGTGTGATTCCAAGCGGTGAGCCAGCGTGCTGCGCCCAACCAGATTAAATGCGCGATCTACGCTGTCATTGTCCTGCGTAACCGCCACCGCACCATCGGCGAATTCGATACGGCGCGGCATACCTGCCAAACGCGGGGAAAATTTTATGGCGCTGACCGCTGTATCAAATGCAATTCCTGCGCCAGAAACCGTTACTGCACCATCGCTCACAACAATGGTGACCGGCCAACGGCGCGAGGTTTTGCCGTCAAAGTAATCCGCGTTAAGGCTGATCATTAAAGGGTATCTCTAAAGCGATAAATCAACATCAAAAAACTCACCCATCTCTTCACCGGTCGCCCCTACGTCTTGCCCGATCTTGCTCACAA
>JAYUTK010000084.1:0-39851 GCA_043755195.1 Gallionellaceae bacterium | reverse complement strand
GTGCTGGGATTTAGAACGCCATATGAAGTATTCTTCGGGGTGAAAGTGCGTTACGCCAAGCAACCCTCAGTTGTTGCACTTCGAACTTGAATCCGCGCAACAAAATGGAGAATGAAAAAATGAATCTGCAGTCAATACGAAAAATAACCGGGGGCGTAGCGCTTTTATGTGCTTCTTTTGTTTTTGCAAGTCAAGCGCTAGCTGCTGTACCGCTAGCCAGAGTAATCGTTGCCAAAAGCGGCGGTAATTACACCACTATTACTGCGGCTATGGCGGCGATTACGCCTACTGCCGCTGCGCCTTATGTGATTGAAGTTTGGCCGGGTGTTTATACCGAGCCTGGCACTGTTAACCTCAAAAGCAATGTACACATCAAGGGTTCAGGACGTAATGTAACGACCGTCAAAACTACAATTGGAACTGTAATTAATGGTTTAAACGTTACAAACGTTGCAATATCCGGGGTTACCGTAACTAACAGTCAAAATGGCATGGGGGTTAATATTAGGACAGGTTCCAACGTTACCATACAGGACATTACGGTAACCAATACAAGCGGCGGTATTGATGTCGAGGATGTTACCAATGCGATTATCACTGGCAATCGACTTGTTGGGAACTATTATCAGGGCGCATGGATAGACAACATATCCGGGATTATCTCCAACAACATTATCACCGGGAATATTGGTCAGTCTTCCAGAAATTCTGATTTCGGGATAATACTGATCGGTACCAACACCGCCGGGCCCCGTCTGATGGTTAGCGGCAATATGATTTCTGATAATTCTGGTGATGGTATAGCCCTGTTTTATGATCATACCAATACTGTTATCACGAACAACACCATTGTTAATAATGCACTATCTGGAATTATGCATCGTGGTATCAGTGGCAAGTTTATCAACAATGTGATTACAGGTAATGGTGCTACCCATATGGATGTTGAAGCTTATGGTTCGCTTCTTGGACAAGATGGGGCGGGAGCCAACTTTGTCTCTAATGTCTTTGATGATATTACTGGTTCACCGTTCGTAGGCAATTTCAATGTCAACTCCAACGGCGACCTGATCCTGGTTCCGTAATTCTGTAAATAGTATGCGGTAAGTAACGGCGGGCTTTTGCCCGCCGTTTTTATTTTCCGATTACATGCATGCGTAACGGGGTCAGGCTTGCATAGTTGCATTGTTTGATGTCAAATGACGGTAAGAACAACTTCCGTTATCCACGATTTAGAAAATCACATGGCACGTAAACCCAGGCTTCATGAAAACGGTGGCGTTTACCATGTCATGCTGCGCGGCAATGGCGGGCAGGATATCTTTTTCGACGACGATGATCGCTATCATTTTAATTTTCTACTACAACAAGGTATAGCGCGCTATGGCCACTGCATTCATGGTTTTTGTCTGATGAGCAACCACGTGCATTTGGCAATCCAGGTCGGTGAGGAGCCGCTGGCGAAAATTATGCAAAATCTTTCTTTTCGCTACACGCGCTGGATAAATCAAAAACAAAAGCGTATTGGACATTTGTTTCAAGGACGCTACAAGGCGATCATGGTAGATCGAGATGCCTATCTTTTGGAGTTGGTACGCTACATTCATTTAAATCCTGTACGTGCAAAATTGGTTCGACAACCGCAGAACTACGCTTGGAGCGGGCATCGCGCTTATCTTGGCCAAGAAGCGTTAGCTTGGCTAACTACAGACTGGGTGCTCAGTCAATTTGGCACACGCCTTGCAACGAGCCGCAAGCGCTATGAGATTTTTTTGAACGAGGGGCGCAGCGAAGGTCGGCGGGAAGAATTTCATTGCGGTGGCGACAATGATCAGCGCGTTTTGGGCGATGAAGGCTTTGCGGAAAGGGTGTTAAATTTGCCTTGCGCACCCGCTACGCACATCACGCTGGATAAGTTGATTAATATCGTGTGTCTCGAGTACCGGCTCGCCGAATCCGATCTGGCCTCTGCGGGACGTGAGCACCTAGCGTCCGAAGCACGATGTATCATTGGTTGGATAGCGCTTAGGAGCGGTCAGATAAGTTTAACCGAGGTTGGAAAACGATTTGGCCGCGATGTTGCGACACTTAGTCATGGTGTGCAAAAACTTGGGTTGAAGGTAAAGACATCGAAAATGTTGGCAAAGCGGTTAGCTGACTTCAACAATGCAATAATGCAAGCCTGACCCCGTTCTTTGCTGACCCCGTTCTTTGACCCCGTTCTTGGATTATCTGGGTTCATTCCGCGCCCCTCCCGCATCAATATGCCGCAATAAAATCCGCTTGAATTGCTCCGGATCATGTGCATGAATGATTTCACCCTCGCGGCGTGTTGCACACAAAGCTAAGTATGTATGGCTCTTGACACCATATTGGGGTGGCCTCATAATCCAACCATGAAGACAAGCGCCGTGCTGTTGTATCGCGAAAAACGAACCCATGCTGGTGGCATTATAGAAATGGTTGTGTGGTGGGTCCCAGAGCCGATTCCGCCGTCCGAACACCCATTTAAATATCGGCTGGTGTTTGTACGCAACGGTAAGCGGGTGGTCGGTTATGACAACGAACGCGGCAAAGGCGACCACAAACACGTGGGTAATGCCGAGCAGCCCTACGCTTTTATTGATGAACTTCGGCTGCTGAAAGATTTTTGGCAAGATGTAAAGGAAGAGACAAAATGAAAACCATAAGCAACGTGTTACACCTGACCGTGGGCGAACCAATGTCTGCCAGCCTTGCTCGAGCCGCTGCCGCCATGAAAGATGCCGGACGACACAAACCCACGCAACCTTATTTTGGTGTTGGCTTTAATGATGTTGGTGAATTGTTTTCTGTCTTTACTCCCAAGCGTTGGGAATTGATCGGTGTGCTACGCGAAGGCGGTGCGATAACCATTGCAGAGCTCGCCCGTCGTCTCAAGCGTGACTACAAGAATGTGTACAACGACTGCGAACGCCTGATCGAATGGATGGCGATCGAGAAAAACGAAGACGGCTTAATTTATGCGCCCTATGATGAAATCGTGGTGGACATGAAGCTGCCGGACCGACGTGCCGCATGACAATTTGGTCTTACTTCGGCGGTAATTCTGAAACGGCGTAGATACCTGACAATGCGTGCAAAGGTACGCGCTCTATAGCCAAATAGTGGTGCTGCCTGAATCAATATGCCGCAACAAAATCCGCTTGAATTGCTCCGGGTCATGTGCATGAATGATTTCACCCTCGCGCGGCAAATGCCAGTCGTACAAACGCGATAGCCAGAAGCGCAGTGCCGCTGCGCGCAGGGCTATCGGCCACTTTTCCCGCTCCGCCGCCTGCAATGGCCGCGCTTCGTGATAGGCGCGCAACATTGCTTGGATGCGTGTCTGGTCAAGCCCGCCGTCACCATCCACGCACCAATCATTTACCGTGATGGCCAGGTCATACAGCAAGCTGTCGTTACAGGAAAAATAAAAATCTATCAGGCCACTGACATGCGCGCCGTCAAACAATACGTTGTCGCGGAATAGGTCGGCGTGAATAATGCCTTGCGGCAATGCGGCCAGCGAGTGTTGCTCGTGATAAGCCACTTCGCTTTGCAGCAAAGCCGCGTCTTGCGGCGACAAAAAAGCCATCACTTGCGCTGCGGTCGCTGCGCGCCAACTGGCGGCGCGCGGATTGGCTTTGCTTTGGGTAAAACTCTGTGCTGCACGGTGTAGTTGCCCCAGCATGGCGCCCACTGCGGCACAGTCTGCGGCATTCGGTTGAGTTAAGGATTTACCCGATAAGCGACTGACGATGCAGGCGGGCTTACCCTTGAGCTCTCCGAGCAGGCGGTGATGCTGGTCAGCCACCGGACTAGGGCAGGGAATGCCATGCTGCGCCAGGTGCGCCATTAAATTCAGGTAAAAAGGTAATTCCTCAGGGGTGAGTATTTCAAACAGCGTCAACACATAACGACCCGTGCTAGTGGTGGCGAAGTAGTTGGTGTTTTCTATGCCGGAGGCAATGCCCTGCAATTCGAGCAGTTTGCCTAGCGAATAATTGTGCAGCCAGGCAGTGAGGTCTGCTTCGGTTACGGGAGTAAAAACGGCCATAGACTAACGGGCATTCCTAAACAAAAATTGATAATAATTAACCACCCCGGCGCTTCGCGCCACCCCTCCTCATTGAGGAGGGGAATAACTGTCAACCCGCTACCCTTCCTCACCGAGGAGAGAATAACTGTTAACCCCTACTCTTCCTCGCTGCGGGAAAAACAACTGTTAACCCCTTCCCCTCCTTTTCAAGGAGGGGTGCCCGCAGGGCGGGGTGGTCACACTATACTGCTCAAAAATTAAAATTTGTGTATCACCCAGCGCGGCATACGCACGCCGGAATCCAGGCTTTCTTGTCGAGCAAACTTGCCGTCACCCAGGTCATCTACCAAGTAATATGGGATGCCTATTTTTGGAATAACTTTTATCATATAGAGCTTGCCATTGGCACGATACTCTTCTACGGTTTGTTCCGTTTTCTCAATGATGGTGACTGGCGGCTCAAGGTCTTCATCCGCTGCTTGATTACTCATTGGCGGCGGGGGCGGCACGGGTTGTGCTGGCTCGGCGAGAGCAGCAGTGGTCAAGCCGATAAACAACATGGTGGTAATCAAGCGCATGATTTTCTTCCTGCTGTTTACAAATTTAACTGCAACTCGCGCTCTGCCGCGGACAACTCAAAGCCGCGTGTTTCATAATGCTTGAAAATCGCGGCCACCACATCTTCCGGTTCGTCTATTAACTGGATTAAATCCAAGTCTTTCGCATCTATCATACCTTCGGTCAACAATGTTTTCTTGAACCAAACCAGCATGTCTCGCCAAAAATCACTGCCCACCAGAATAATCGGGATGCGCCGGGTCTTGCCGGTCTGGATCAGCGTCAGCGCTTCGGACAATTCATCAATGGTACCGAAGCCGCCGGGCATCACCACATAGGCGCTGGCAAATTTCACAAACATGACTTTACGCGCAAAAAAATGCTGGAAGGTTTGGCTGATATTTTGATAAGGGTTGTTATGTTGCTCGTGCGGCAACTGGATATTCAAGCCCACGCTCGGCGATTTTCCATAAAATGCCCCCTTATTGGCTGCTTCCATGATGCCTGGACCGCCGCCAGAAATAACTGAAAATCCGGAATCTGATAACAGCCGTGCGATATGCTCGGTGAGTTTGTAATAAGGATGGTCGGGCGGGGTGCGCGCGCTGCCGAAAATACTAACAGCGGGCTGTATTGATTTTAGTCTTTCGGTCGCAGCCACAAATTCTGACATAATGCCGAATACACGCCAGGCATCTTTTGATCTCGCCGCTTCCGGTAATTGCTGGGCTGGCAGCTTGGACTGGTTATTCATGCTGGACAAATCCTCTTCAAAAAAATGAAAACTTTGCTTTTGGTTGACGGCTCATCTTACCTGTATCGCGCTTTTCATGCGCTGCCTGATTTACGCAGCCCGCAAGGTCTGCCTACTGGCGCAATCTACGGCGTGCTCGGCATGTTACGCAAACTGCGCGCCGATTACCCGGCGGATTATAGCGCGTGCGTGTTTGATGCAAAAGGTAAAACATTTCGCGATGACTGGTATCCGGCGTATAAGGCCAATCGTTCTGCTATGCCGGATGATCTGGTCGCGCAGATAACCCCGCTGCATCAAGCTGTGATCGCGGCTGGCTGGAATATTCTGATGGTAGATGGGGTGGAAGCAGACGATGTGATCGGTACGCTGTCACAGCAGGCCACACTCGGCGGTGCGCGCAGCATTATTTCCACTGGCGACAAAGACCTGACGCAATTGGTGAACAGCCAGGTGCAATTAGTCAACACCATGAGCAATGAAACGCTGGACGAAGCGGGCGTGCTGGCCAAATTCGGCGTACCGCCGGAACGCATCGTGGATTACCTCACGCTGATTGGCGATACCGTGGACAACGTGCCGGGCGTGGCAAAGGTTGGCCCCAAGACGGCGGTCAAATGGCTGGCGCAATATGGGACGCTGGATAATCTGGTGGCACACGCCGCAGAAATTTCCGGTGTGGTGGGCGAGAATTTGCGCAACACGCTGGCGTGGCTACCGCAAGCACGCAAGCTGCTCACGGTGAAATGTGATGTGGAGTTACCCAAACATTTTGACGAGCTGCTGGAGCCGCCACAGGATGATGCACAGTTACGCGAGCTGTATGCGCAGTTTGGATTTAAAAGTTGGTTGCGTGAGCTCAATCTCCCCTCTCCAGCAAACGGGGGAGATAGCAGGGAGCGGCAATCCTTAGATACTACACTCTCCCCAACTTTCTCACGCTTGCCGGAGAGGGAGCCAACCATTGATGTCGCTCGCACCGCCAGCACACAATACGAAACCATCCTCACCGAATCCCAACTCGATGCCTGGCTGGAAAAAATCATGGCTACCGAACTGGTGTGTGTGGATACCGAAACCACCGGGCTGGACGTGATGAACGAACAGCTGGTCGGCATTTCATTTGCCATTGAAGCACATCACGCCGTCTATTTGCCTTTAGCACATCGCTATCCCGGCGCGCCGGATCAAATTCAGCGCGAACACGCGCTGCAAAAATTAAAACCGTGGCTGGAAAGCGCAACACATAAAAAGCTCGGACAAAATCTTAAATACGACCAGCACATTTTCGCCAACCACAACATTGCGCTGGCCGGAATTGCCGAAGATACGCTGCTGCAATCCTATATTCTGGAAAGCCATAAACCGCATGATATGGACAATTTGGCGCTGCGCCATCTCGGAATAAAAACCATCAGCTATGCCGAAGTGGTGGGCAAGGGCGCCAAGCAAATTTGTTTCGATCAGGTGGACATCGCTACCGCCACGCACTACGCCGCCGAAGATGCCGACATCACTTTGCAACTGCATCAAGCGCTGTTGCCGCAACTGACCGGCAAGCTGGATGAGGTGTATCGAAATATTGAACTACCGGTGCGGCAAGTGCTATACGTCATGGAGCGCAACGGTGTGCTGCTGGATAGCCGTTTGCTCAATGTGCAAAGCCGCGAGCTGGGTGAAAAATTGCTGGCCATCGAAGCGCAGGCGCATGCCGCCGCTGGTCAGCCGTTCAATCTCAATTCACCAAAACAAATACAGGAAATCCTGTTCGGCAAACTCGGCCTGCCAGTGAAGAAAAAAACGCCGGGCGGCACACCTTCCACCGATGAAGACGTTTTGCAAGAGTTGGCTCTGGATTATCCCTTGCCCAAATTGCTGCTGGAATATCGCGGCATGGCTAAACTCAAATCTACCTACACCGACAAATTGCCGCTGATGGTGAATGCGCGCACGGGTCGAGTGCATACCAGCTATTCACAAGCGGTGGCAGTCACAGGACGCCTGGCTTCCAGTGATCCCAATTTGCAGAACATTCCAATACGCACGGCGGAAGGCCGTCGCATTCGTGAGGCATTTATTGCGCCGCCCGGTAGCAGCATCGTCTCCGCCGATTATTCGCAGATCGAACTGCGCATCATGGCGCACCTGTCCGGCGATGCCGGTTTGCTGCGGGCGTTCGCCAATGGCGAAGACATTCATAGAGCCACGGCGGCGGAAGTGTTTGCCATTGCACCCGATGCGGTGAGCAGTGAGCAGCGCCGCTATGCCAAGGTCATCAACTTCGGTTTGATTTACGGCATGTCAGCATTCGGGCTGGCCAGCCAACTCAACATCGAGCGTTCTGCCGCGCAACAATACATAGAACGTTATTTCGCCCGCTACCCCGGCGTGGCCGACTATATGCAGCGCACCAAGGAGCAAGCCAGGCAGCAGGGATTTGTCGAAACCGTATTTGGCCGTCGCCTGTGGTTACCCGAAATCAACGGCGGCAACGGCATGCGTAAACAAGCCGCCGAGCGCGCTGCCATTAACGCGCCTATGCAAGGCACGGCGGCAGATTTAATCAAGCTGGCCATGATCGCGGTACAAGGCTGGCTAGAGCATGAAAAGATGCAGACCCGCCTCGTTATGCAGGTTCACGATGAATTGATATTGGAAGTGCCGCAGGCGGAATTGCTAACGGTGAAGGAAATGTTGCCGCAGTTGATGTGCCGAGTTGCAGATCTTAAAGTGCCCTTGGAGGTCGGGTTGGGAGTAGGCGCAAATTGGGATCAGGCGCATTAAGGGCATCTCTAAAAATCCAAACTCCGTCGCGATACTGCGTTGCTCACAAAAAATTACTCCTTACATATCCTACATATGCAGCGTCGCAATTTTTTGCTCGCGTCTTGTCTCGCTTAGGATTTTGAATTTTTAGAGGCGCCCTTAATGTTATGGGTCAGTTAATCGCAAAATTCCCGGCAAAAAAATTTCCGTCACCAACAACGGCGCATCGTGCAAATAAAATAGTGAGCGGCGTGCCCACAGCCTGTGTGGCGCTTGGTTCAACGCCTGTGACGCTCGCCGATACAAGGGGTGTGTGTTGCGTAGCGCTTTATAGCTCAACGATTTACGTTTAACCAAGTGGTGTGCGAACAACACTGCACCCAATGGCTTGTTGCCCAGCGTACGCAAAGCAGACCATGTTCCACGCAAATGTATGCGGGCAAGCGCGCTGTGTGCGAACACCACCGGGCTATTGTCAGCGTACAGAAACACCTCGCGTGAGTAAGCGAGTTGCTGCGGTGCCACCCCCAATAGCGCTGCTTCGTCCAGCGCAATATGCGCCAGCCCGGAACGCACTCCACGCACTTCAAATTGCGTACAGCGTTGTTGTATGCGCTGCGTCAAAGAGCCGCGGTCGCGTAGCCACGGGGCGAGGTCAGTCGAACAATTCAATAATGCCCCATTCCAAAATTTGTCTGTTTTGTTTTTTTTACGCATGTAAGTAATCATGTTTGTTGGCCATCCAGCGTTGCAAATGCGCCCGCGCTGCCTCAGGAAAATCGCGTAGCAGCTCATCTGCGACTTGTCGTGCTTGATGCAACAGGTCTTCGTCCTCACTGATGTCAGCAAAACGTAACATTGCTACACCGCTTTGGCGCGCACCGAGCAATTCTCCGGGGCCACGTAATTTCAAATCTTGTTGCGCGATAACAAAGCCGTCATTGCTCTCAAAAATAATCTTGAGGCGCGCTCTGGCCAATTCAGAAAGCGGGCGCTGGTAGAGCAGGATACATAGACTCTGCGCTGCGCCGCGTCCTACTCTGCCACGTAATTGGTGCAGTTGCGCCAGCCCCATGCGCTCGGCGTGATCTATCACCATCAAACTGGCGTTAGGCACATCTACACCCACTTCGATCACCGTAGTGGCGACCAGCAATTGCAATTCTTTGGCTTTGAAGGCCGCCATAACTCGCGCTTTTTCTGCGTTTTCTAATTTGCCATGCACTAAACCTACATTCAGATCGGGGAAGGTTTCGGTGAGCAGTTGATACGTTTCCAGCACGGTTTGCAATTGCAGGGTTTCTGATTCGTCTATTAGCGGACAGACCCAATAGGCTTGCTGCCCGTCCATGCAGGCGGCACGCACTCTGGCGATGACTTCGTCGCGGCGTTCATCGCTGACCAATTTGGTAATCACGGGTGTGCGCCCTGGAGGAAGTTCATTTATGACCGACACATCCAAATCGGCGTAGTAGCTCATGGCCAAGGTGCGTGGAATGGGAGTGGCACTCATTATTAACTGGTGCGGTTCTTTTCCCTTTTCTTTGCCTTTGTTGCGGAGCGCCAAGCGCTGCTGCACACCGAACTTGTGTTGTTCATCTACGATTATCAAACCCAACTTGTGAAAGCTGATTTGCTCTTGAAACAGCGCGTGAGTACCGATGGCAAACTTTGTTTCACCATTGGCTATTTGATTGGCAACAAGTTGTTTTTCTTTTTTCTTCTGACTGCCGGACAAGCGCAGCGGCACGATGCCCAAGGGCGTCAGCCAATCCTGTAGCTTGAGGTAATGTTGTTCGGCCAGTATTTCGGTCGGCGCCATCAATGCAATCTGATAACCGTTTTCGATAGCCTGTAACGCCGCCAATGCCGCAACGATAGTTTTGCCGCTGCCCACATCTCCCAGCAGCAAACGCTGCATGGGATGAGGCCGCGCAAGGTCGTGGCTTATTTCGGCAAAGCAGCGCTGTTGTGCATCGGTTAAAGAGAACGGCAACGCTTGTTTCAAGCGTGTTGTTAAGCTTTGCTGTAACGCTAGCGTTGGTGCACCGCGCTGACTGCGTTCGTTATGGTAGGCACGCATTGATAGTTGTTGTGCTAGTAACTCATCAAACTTTATCCGCCGCCAAGCCGCATGGCTGCGTTCTTCCAGCGCACTGGCGGCAATATCTGGGGTGGGATTGTGCAGCAGCCGAATGCTGTTAGCGAAGCTGGCCAAACCCAATTTTTGCAACAGCAGCTCGGGCAAGGTGTCGTTGAGTGATAGCGATTCGAGCGCGTTAAAAATCAGCTTACGCAAAGTGCCTTGCGCCAACCCCGCCGTTGTCGGATAAATCGGTGTGAGGCTTTGTTGCAGCGGGGTTTCATCGTTTACGGCGCTGCATTTCGGATGCACCATCTCCAAACCATAAAAGCCCATGCGTATCTCGCCTATGGCGCGGATTTGTTTGCCTATGGCGAGTTGTTTTTGTTGGCTGGGATAAAAATTCAAAAAACGTAAATTCAGTTCACCGCTTTTGTCCTCCACACGACAAACCAGGGTGCGGCGCGGACGAAACAAAATTTCGCTGTGATTAATTATACCTTGCACCAACACCACCTGCCCTTGTTGCGCGGAAGCAATGGGCGTTAGATGGGTTTCATCTTCATAGCGCAGTGGTAAATGTAGCAACAGATCAACACGGTGATGAATGCCCAGCTTAGCCAGCTTGGCCAGCGTAGCGGGCGAGATTTTGCTTGCTTGCACAATCTGGCTGCGAGATTAGTCTTGTAATACTAGTATGCCATCCATTTCCACCAGCGCATCACGCGGCAAGGCTGACACACCGACTGCCGCTCGTGCCGGATAAGGCTGGCGAAAATACGTGGCCATGATTTCGTTTACCTTGGCAAAATTTTTCAAGTCAGTCAGATAAACATTCAGCTTGACCATATCCTCCATGCTGCTGTCAGCCGCACCGGCTACAGCACGCAGATTTTGAAAAACACGATGGATTTGTTTGTCTATCCCCTCTGCCATACGCATGGTGCCGGGGTCTAGGCCGATCTGGCCAGATAAATACACGGTACCATCAATTTGAATGGCTTGTGAATATGTGCCTATAGCAGCGGGTGCATCAGGTGTTTGTATTACTTTTTTATTGGGCATGTTGGGCTCCCTATTTAAGGTGAGAAAATAGCTGGTGGAGACGATGGGACTTGAACCTACTACCTTCGCATTGCGAACGCGACGCTCTCCCAGATGAGCTACGTCCCCGTGAGGATTGCGGCAGTTACCGGCATTATGGGGGGTGCTATTCCGGCGCTGCGGTAAAAATACTCCAGGTTACTCAAGTCGTCGAATACCGCTTCTGCACCCGAAAAATCTTGTTCGCGAGTGTAGTCATTGGTTGTGATAATTGTTTTTATGCCCGCAGCGAGGCTGGAGTGCAAACCATTTTCTGAATCTTCCAGCGCAATGCAATCCGCCGCGTTCAGTTTTAATTTGTCCAATACCCAATCATAAATATCAGGTGCCGGTTTTTTTTGCGGCACTATGTCGCCACAGCCTATGACTTCAAATAGCGCTTCGCCATTCAGGCCTAATCCACTTTGGAGTAGTGCAGCCACGTTTTCTGGTGACGTAGTGGTGGCTATGGCCAGCCGCAAACCTGCTTGGCTGGCTTCGTCTATCAAGCGTTTGATATTCGGGCGCAAGGGAATGTGTCCCTCATGCAACATGGCGGTGTAATGCCGAGTTTTAACGAGATGCAGATTTTTAACAAAGCCTTCGTAGTCAGCCGGTTTTTTAAAATCACTTAGGTAATTTTCTACAAAGGATTTTATTCTCTCCTTGCCGCCTGTCACTTTAAGCAGTTTGCCATACAGTGCTACATCCCAATTCCAATCGAGATTGTTTTCTGCAAAGGCTTTATTGAATGAAACGCGATGAGCTTCTTCTGTGTCGGCCAAAGTGCCGTCCACGTCAAAAATAATGGCTTTGATTTTCATGTCAGTTGCAAGCAAAGTTATACATCAAGATTTTTTACGCCCAGTGCGTTTTGCTCAATGAAGGCACGGCGTGGCTCGACTATATCTCCCATGAGCGTGGTGAAAATTTCGTCCGCCGCAATCATGTCTTCAATTTGCACCCGCAAGAGAATACGGTTAGTCACATCCATAGTGGTTTCCCATAATTGTGCCGGGTTCATTTCTCCCAAACCCTTATAGCGCTGAATGCTGATCCCGCGCTTGGCTTCTTCCAGCAGCCATTCTATGGCTTGCTTGAAATCGGTCACCGACTTTTTCTGTTCGCCACGCTTTATAAATGCACCCTTGCCTATTAGATCGCCCAGCGCATGTGCTGTTTGTTTGATCTGAGTAAAGTCTCCGCTGTGCAGAAAACTTTGTTCGATATGGCTTACATAAAAATTTCCATGAAACCGTTTTTCAAGACGCAAGCGGTTTTCATCATTTGCGGGATTCACTTCTGCTTTTACCGTCAACCCTACACCACAAACCGCTTGTAAACGTGCCGCACTTTGTGTTGCTTGCTCGGCATTGTCTAACTGAATATCTGGCTGTTTGAGCATGGCATGTAAAGCTTCCGGTGCGATCACTTGCGACAAACGACTAATCACGGCTTCCGCCAGGAAATATTCTTTTGCCAAATGTTCCAGCGTTTCTCCCTTAAGTACGGGTGTTTTTTCATTTATGTGCAACTCGGCATCTACCAGCGCAAAACTAAGCAGGTAGTTTTTCATTTCATGGTCATCTTTCAGATAACGCTCATTCTTGCCTTGTTTGATTTTATACAGCGGAGGTTGTGCAATATATATATGGCCACGCTCAACCAACTCCGGCATCTGGCGATAGAAAAATGTCAGCAACAAAGTGCGGATGTGTGCGCCATCCACATCGGCATCGGTCATAATAATAATGCGGTGATAGCGCAGTTTGTCGGCGTTGTATTCTTCTTTGCCGATACCGGTTCCTAATACAGTAATGAGCGTAGCAATTTCCTGCGATGAAATAAGTTTTTCAAAACGAGCACGCTCGACATTCAATATCTTGCCTTTGAGCGGCAGGATAGCCTGAAACTTACGATCTCTCCCTTGCTTGGCCGAGCCCCCGGCGGAATCTCCCTCAACCAGATATAGCTCTGACAGCTTGGGATCTTTTTCTTGGCAGTCCGCTAATTTTCCAGGCAAGCCCATGCCATCCAACACTCCTTTGCGACGCGTTAATTCACGCGCTTTACGAGCAGCCTCACGAGCGCGGGCAGCATCAATAATTTTTCCAACAATAAGTTTGGCATCATTGGGTTTTTCCAATAAAAATGCGGTCAACTGCTGACTCACCACCTCTTCTACTATGGGTCGAATTTCTGAGGAAACCAGTTTGTCTTTAGTCTGCGATGAAAACTTTGGATCGGGTAATTTAACCGAAAGAACTGCGGTCAACCCTTCGCGCATATCATCACCCGTTGTTTCTACTTTGGCTTTTTTGGCAAAATCTTCGGATTCTATATACTGATTCAAGGTGCGCGTCATGGCTGTGCGTAATGCAGTCAGATGCGTTCCGCCATCGCGCTGTGGGATATTGTTGGTAAAACACTGTACTGTTTCTTGATAAGAGTCATTCCACTGCATTGCGATTTCGGCGGTGATCCCGTCTTTTTCGACACAACTGTGAAATATGGTGGGGTGTAATACTTTTTTGCTTCGGTTCATGTATTCCACGAATCCCTTCACACCACCCGTGAATGCAAAATTTTCTTCCTTACCATTGCGTTTATCTATAAGCGATATTTTCACACCATTATTTAAAAATGATAATTCACGCAAACGCTTTGCCAAAATATCAAAATGAAATTCAACCAAGCCAAAAGTTTCTTTGCTAGGTAAAAAATGCACCTCCGTACCGCGTTTGTCTGTATTTCCTATCACTTTGAGAGGCTCAACTGGTTCACCCAAACGAAACTCCATGTGGTGGACTTTTCCTTCTCTGCGTATGGTTAGGTGCAACCACTCTGAAAGAGCGTTAACTACAGATACACCCACACCGTGCAATCCTCCAGACACCTTGTAGGAGTTACCGTCAAATTTCCCGCCCGCATGCAGCACCGTCATAATGACTTCTGCTGCCGAACGGTTTTCTTCCTTATGTATGTCAGTCGGAATGCCGCGGCCATTGTCCGTTACGCTGATTGAATTGTCCGGGTGTATGGTCACCGAAATTTCATTACAGTGTCCGGCTAGAGCTTCGTCAACTGCATTATCAACCGCTTCAAACACCATGTGATGTAAACCGCTACCGTCATTGGTATCACCAATGTACATGCCTGGGCGCTTTCTGACGGCCTCTAAACCCTTTAATACTTTAATACTGGCGGAATTATATTCGGTCATTGTGTTCTTTCACTTTTAAAAATGGAGTTTTTCTTTTAAATTCGCATAGGCATAACAACGTATTTAAATTCATCGTTGCCAGGCTCAGTTATTAAAATGCTGCTATTTGGGTCACCAAATGAAAATGTAGTCATTTGTTGAGTGCTGTTATTTAATCCATCTAATAAATAATTAACATTGAATCCGATGTCTAATGCTTCGCCATGATAATCGGTTTCCATATCTTCTTGAGCTTCTTCCTGCTCGCTGTTACTGCTGATGATGCGCAGATTTTTTTCTGTTAATACAAAACGTACGCCTCTGAACTTTTCATTGGATAAAATGGCAGCGCGCTGTAGCGCTTGTTGTATTGCGATACGATCAAGCGTAAGGTGATTGGTGTGTTTAGGAATAACTCTATCGTAGTCAGGAAACTTTCCATCAATGATTTTTGAAGTCAATGTAATATCAAAAAATTTTATTTTTACTTGATTATCGGAGATTTCGATGGTTGTTGTTTCTTCGTTATCGGAGAGTAGCTTCACCAATTCATTGATGGTTTTCCTCGGCAATATAATTTCTCTTTTTTTGTTTTCGCTATCCAGCTTTGTGCTGGTATAGGCAAGTCTATGGCCATCTGTCGCTATCAGTTTCAAGTGCTGCCCATCTATCACCAAAAGAACACCATTCAAATAATAGCGAATATCTTGCTGAGCCATTGCATATTGGACCATACCTAATAGTTTTTTCAATACACCTTGTGGTACTTGAATTTTTTCCAGGAATTCACTTTTCTCCTGAAGTTTTGGGAAATCTAGCGCGGGCAAGGTTTGTAAACTAAATTTGCTTTTGTTTACTTTTACAATTAGCCGACCTTCTTTAATATCTAAAGAAATTTTACTTTCTTCAGGTAACACCCTAAGAATATCCTGTAGTTTTTTAGCGGATACGGTTATAGCTTCTTTAGCTGATGCTTGAGTACCATCGGAAAACTGTGTTGTAAGTTGAATTTCTAAATCAGTTGCTATCATTGAAAATGTCGTATCTGATTTTTCTATTAGCACATTGGATAAAATAGGTAAGGGTTGTTTGCGTTCCACAATACCAATAACTGTTTGGAGTGACTTGAGCAAAGCGTTTTTTTCTATGTCTTTAATAAACATATTTATATATATCCTTTAAACAATAATAATAACTATTGATCAACATACTTTAAAACTATAATAATTATATTATTTACAACCTGTTAGGTGTTTAATAAGTCTGTGTAATTTTATCGCTTTAACGGTAGCAATGATTGTGTAAATTTTAATTTTTTGTGATTGTTTTATGAGTTATTAAGAGTCTATTCATATGAAACTAACAACTAGTTTCGTAATGTTTGGTTCAGTAAATTAAAGTCTGTATTAAGTGCTGAATCAATATTTCTTAGGTTTTCTATCGTTTTGCAAGCATACATAACGGTTGTGTGATCTCTTCCACCAAATGCGGCACCGATATCAGGTAAGCTGAATTGGGTTAGTTCACGCGCCAATGACATGGCGACCTGTCTGGGTCTAGCGATAATACGTGAGCGTTTTTTTGAGAGTAGATCAGAAATTTTTATCCGATAAAAATCAGCTACCGTTTTTTGTATATTTTCAATTGAAATTTGTTTGTTTTGTGAGGCTAATAAATCCTTTAGTGCTTCTTTAGCAAGCTCGATTGTGATTGCACGTTTATGGAATTTTGAATAAGCATCTATGCGTTTTAATGCGCCCTCTAGTTCCCGAATATTTGAACGTACATGCTTAGCAATAAAAAAAGCAACTTCTTCGCTGATTGGATGATTTGATAAAACCGCTTTTTGCAGCAAAATGGCCACACGCATTTCTAAACCTGGCGGTTCTATGGCTACTGTTAATCCCCAACTAAATCGTGATGTTAGGCGTGGGGTCATTCCTGAAATTTCTTTAGGAAAGGTGTCGCAGGTAATGACTACCTGTTTGTGTGCATCAATCAATGAGTTTAGGGTGTAAAAAAACTCTTGTTGGGTACCCGGCTTATCTGCAATAAATTGAATATCGTCTATGAGCAACAAATCTAATGAATTATAGAATTGTTTGAATTCATCAAATTTCTTTGTTTGAAATGCCTTTACTACATCCGATATATAGTTTGTTGCATGTACATAGCATATCTTTGCATGAGGGTTTTCGTGCTTAATATAATTTCCGATAGCCTGTATTAAGTGGGTTTTTCCTAAACCTACGCCACCATAAACAAATAAGGGGTTGTAACTTGTTCCTGGTGTTTCAGCGACCTGTATGGCGGCTGAATGAGCTAACTGATTGGCCTTGCCCGTTACAAAATTATCGAATGACAGCAAGGGATTTAATTTGTTTTGCCCTTTGCTGATTTTTTGTATGGGTTCGGGAGATGCCGGTTTTGTATCAGGCGTTAAATTTGTTTTCTTGGGTGTGTGGGTATGTGTACTTTTAGCGCCTATGCGTAATTCAAAGCTAGGAGTGTTGGTAAGAAATGATTCTGCACGCTTGGATATTTCTGGAAGGAATCGTTCTTGAACCAATTTTAAAGTAAAGCTGTTGGGCGCAGTCAGGGTAATCCGATCGCCATTTATTTCAAAAGCTAATGGCTTAATCCAGGAGTTGTATTGTTGGGGTGGCAGGCTATCTTCAAAAAATTGAAGGCAGCTCTCCCACAGTGTTTTTTCCGACATGACTTTTGTATCAGTACAAATATCCTAAGCAGACATTCTACCCGCAAGATGAAAAGTTATCCACAGAAGTTGGGTGTGTGAATAAAATGTTGGTGAACGACTTAAGTTTTGTGTAAGTAAATTTCATTTTTGCCCGACTTTTTGTTCACATAAAACATGATAAGGTAATGATCTATATTAATACTTATTGTTTGGTGTGCTAGTAAATCCAGAAAGCTGATAGGCCAGTGAAACTCCTACTACTTTGGCTTTAAATTGTCCGGGTAACGCCTCGATTCGCCCTATATGAGCCATAAGCGAGAGCCAGTCAGTAAGACGATAAACAATAGCCCCATTGACCTGCCCAACTAAACCGCCATTCACTGCCACGCCCCCTCCGCCAGCAGCACCCAGCAAGCCCTCGGCCTCGATGTAGTAATTTGAAGATAATGACCACTGTCGGCCCACCCCAACTTGCCCAGTCATGTAATTTCCCGCTTTTCCGGCATAAGCTGCCAATCCCTGCCCGGTCAGAAACCATTGCGGCGAAATAAAATAATCCAATTGCACGCCTAGATTCTTTATAGGCCGGTCTATTTCGTTATTACGCCAATGTGGGTTGGCCTTGATATAGATCTGGTTCGCTAGACGCACACGCAGGTGCTTGGGTTCAAATAGTCGTATCGTTTTTTTGGAAACCGGCATTGCTGAAACTTGCGGCAAGCTGAACTGATAATTCAGCTTGAGTCCTGCACTGAGCGCCTTAAAAGTTGCAGAGGGTGAGCGCACTTCACTTAGCGACATTTCAATAGCGCTGCGTTGGGTAAGGCTTTGTTGTAGCGAAATACCGGTGTCTACCAACAATCCGCCGCCGGTATCTATGCCTCCCCCGCCTGCAGGGCCGGCAGCTATATGCAGCTTGATTGCCGATCGGGGTGATAACTTAAATCGGTAGCCTCCGCCCCCTAGAATCTGCATATAACCATTGCTCTGGCCACCTATAGCACCTTCGGTTTCTAGTTTGTAAAACCAATGCTCATTCAGATATGATAACCATTCAACACCCAGTAATTGCATGCTATTGTGCGGTGAATTGCTGGGGGCTTGCTTCATGCTTGACGAGATTTTGTATGACCGCCACACCAATGTAAATTCATGTGCGTCAAGCGTGGGGCTGTTCTGCCAAGCGCTGTCGTTCGCAAAGGGAGGTGCGCACCAGCCTTGTCCTAGCAAGCTGTAAAATGGATATTCATATTGCACATAAGGTTGGCCGCTGCGTATCAAGCCCGAAGGAAAGTTGATATGACTGTAGCCAAAACCAAAATTGCCATAACGCTGAGTCTCATGGCTGATATTTATATCGCTACGCAGCATCAGACCACCGCCAGTCAATATATTCGTGCCCCGTCCGCCACCTGCCCCCACATATAATCCGGCGTGGCTTACCCATGATGAGCTTAGTCGATGTTGTACCTCTGCCGTTACTCCAAGCGTGATAAAGCCGCCGCGTGAGCCGCGCACCGCCCCAAATGAACCCGCGCCTACGCGCACGCTGTGGTTGACATCGAACAGCAAAATGCCACCCAGCAGCCCGATTTTTTCTGAGTCTGGCAAGGTGAGCGTTTCGCGAGTGAATTTAAAAGCTGTGGGGGTGGGCAGCAGCGCAACGTGAGGCTCACCCAAGTCCTGAGCCTGCACTATCAGGGACCATCCCGCCAAACACAGGGTAGCCAGGTATTTAAATATAACCTTGTTGTGAGCCCTGTTTAGCATGATGGACACCCAAAGGTTTGTTAGTGGCCAACGGTTTTTTAGGTGGGTGCGCGCTTTAAATCCCAACGCTGAATCAACTCATCCAGATGATCATGGCTGGTGTAGTCAATAATCAGCTTGCCAGCGCCTTTCTTTCCAACTTTGATTTCTATGCTGGTACCCATGTGCTGAGCCAACTCCTCTTGCAAGTGAAGTATGTCGCGGTCGGGTTTGGCTTTTTTGTGTTTGGGTTCGGGATTCAGTAAATGCTGAACCAGCTTCTCTGCTTCACGCACCGATAATTTTTGCGCCACAATTTTATTGGCTGCCGTAATTTGCTCCGCGCCCTCTAGCGCGAGCAGGGAACGTGCGTGTCCCATATCCAGTCGGCCATCCATGAGCATGGCTTGCACCGGTTGCGGTAATTTAAGCAGGCGCAGCAGGTTGCTGGCGGCGCTACGAGAGCGGCCGACTGCATCGGCGGCGGTTTGATGCGTCATCTTGAATTCGTCAATCAGGCGTTGAATGCCGTACGCTTCCTCTAGTGAGCTCAGGTCTTCACGCTGAATATTTTCGATCAAAGCCATGGCTAGCGCGGCATTGTCTGCCACTTTGCGTACCAGTACCGGCACCTGGCTTAAGCCGGCAATTTGCGCGGCGCGCCAGCGACGCTCTCCGGCAATAATTTCAAAACTGCCATCGCCCATCGCGCGCGCCAAGATCGGCTGCATTACGCCCTGCGCCTTGATCGAGGCCGCTAGCTCGTTGAGCGCAGCTTCGTCCATATGGCTGCGCGGTTGATATTTGCCGGGCTTGAGTTGGCCGATCTTGAGTTCACGCAACACATCATCTTGCTCTTTGACGTTGCCGGACAGCAACGCATCCAAACCGCGCCCCAGTCCTTTATTCGGTTTTACCATTTCTGTTCCTTGAAGTTATATCTAAGCGGATTCTTGAAATTAAAGCTAGGCAGCTTGCACCGCGTTGCTGAGCATTTCGTCGGCTAAGGCACGGTAAGCTAGTGTGCCTTTGGACAAATGGTCGTGGTACAGCACTGGCACACCATAACTAGGTGCTTCGGCTAGGCGTATGTTGCGCGGAATGACGGTGCGGTAAACTTTGTCGCCGAAATGTTGTTGCAGTTGATCCGAAACTTGCTGTGCCAGGCTGTTGCGCGGGTCAAACATGGTTCGCAGCAAGCCCTCGATTTCCAGATCCGGATTAAGGTTGGCGCGCACTTTACGGATAGTGTTGACTAGGTCGCTCAGGCCCTCTAAAGCAAAATATTCGCACTGCATCGGGATCATCACGGTGCGCGCTGCACACAAACCATTCAGCGTGAGTAAGTTCAGCGCCGGGGGACAATCAATCAGGATGTAATCGTATTCGGTCAGCACGGGTTGCAGCGCATCCTTAAGCCGCATTTCTCGCTGCTCAATATCAATTAATTCAATCTCAGCCCCAGCAAGATCACGGTTGGCGGGTAGCACGTCATATTTTCCTATTTCTGCGCGCTGGCGAACTTCAGTCAACGATTTGCTGCCCAGTAACAGGTGGTAAATGGTTGCGGACAACTCTCGTTTGTCTATGCCGCTGCCCATGGTGGCATTGCCCTGCGGGTCGAGGTCTATCAGCAATACTCTTTGCCCGACAGCGGCTAAGCTGGCGGCTAAATTGACCGTAGTGGTGGTTTTCCCTACCCCGCCTTTTTGATTGGTAATTGCCAATACTTTAACCATGTTCCCCCGCCTTTAAAATATTCGGTTTCAAAATAAGCAAGCAGCGTGCGGCATCCAGCCCCGGCACCTGTAATTCAATCAACTTTTCAAATTGTACGTCGGGCGGCAATCGTTCCAACTCTTGTCCCGGCTTGCGTTTCATCGCCACCCAACGTCCCTGTGCAGATATCAGATGGCGTGTCCAATAAGTAAAATCCGCCGTCTCGGCAAACGCTCGCGAAATGATGCCGTCAAACTTTTCTGGTGCTTGCCATTCTTCCACACGTGCACAGCTAATGCTGACATTGTGCAGCTTGAGTTCAATCACCGCCTGCTGCACAAAACTGGTTTTCTTGCTGTTGCTGTCCAACAGGGTGAATGTCCAATCTGGCCGCATCAAGGCCAGCACCAAGCCGGGTAAGCCCGCACCACTGCCCACATCTAACCACCGCCCCGGCCATAAATGTGGCAACACAGCTAGGCTGTCAAGTAAGTGATGACTTACCATCCGCTGCGGATCATGGATGGCGGTGAGGTTATAAACCTTGTTCCATTTTTGCAGCAGCACTAAATAATGCAGCATTTGCTGCTGTGTTTCCGACGCAACGTCCAAGCCCAATTGCGCGATGCCACGCGATAACATGCCGGTCAAATTCACGCTCTGTACTGCGCTTTCTCCTCGTCTGAGGGTGCTTCGGTAGCTTTAAATCCACGCTTCAAATGTACCAGCAACAGCGAAATCGCTGCCGGGGTAATCCCGGAAATACGTGCCGCCTGCCCCAAGGTTTCCGGCAGGTGCTGATTGAGTTTCTGTTGCACCTCTTTAGACAGCCCGCGTACTGTGCGGTAATCCATGACTGCGGGTAAAGCCATATTTTCCTGATGCTCGCCGCGCGCGATTTCCTCGCGCTGCCGCTCAATATAGCCGTGATATTTTGCCTGGATTTCCACCTGTTCCGCGACTTTCTCATCCGCTACCGGTACGCCCGCGCCGGGCAAGGTTAGCAGCGTTGCATAGCTCACATCCGGGCGGCGCAACAATTCATACAGCGCATACTCGCGCTCTATGCCCTTACCCAGCACCCGCTCTGCGTCTTGTTGTGGCAGCAGCCTGGGATTGACCCAACTGGATTTCAGCCGTTCTTGTTCGGCGGCAATCGCATCGCGTTTTTGTGCAAATGCCTGCCAGCGCACATCGTCCACCACGCCCAGATTGCGGCCGATTTCGGTCAGGCGCAGATCGGCATTGTCTTCACGTAATTGCAGCCGATATTCGGCGCGGCTGGTAAACATGCGGTATGGCTCCGACACGCCGCGCGTAACCAGATCATCCACCAGCACACCCAGATAGGCTTCATCACGGCGCGGACACCAACTTTCTTCGTCGTGTGCAAAGCGTGCGGCATTGATGCCAGCCAGCAAGCCTTGCGCTGCCGCCTCTTCATAGCCGGTAGTGCCGTTGATCTGCCCGGCAAAGAATAGGCCAGCGATGGCTTTGGATTCCAGCGAGCGCTTCAAGCCGCGCGGATCGAAATAATCATATTCAATGGCATAGCCGGGACGAGTGATATGGGCGTTTTCCAAGCCCTTGATCGAACGTACTAAATCCAGTTGCACATCAAACGGCAAGCTGGTGGAAATTCCATTGGGATAAACCTCGTGCGTGGTCAAGCCCTCCGGCTCCAGAAAAATTTGGTGTGCCTCTCTGTCGGCGAAGCGCGTGATCTTGTCTTCAATAGATGGGCAATAGCGCGGCCCCACGCCCTCGATTACGCCGGTGAACAGCGGTGAACGATCCAGGCCGCCGCGAATAATGTCGTGGGTATGGGTGTTGGTGTGGGTAATCCAGCACGGCAATTGTTGCGGGTGCTGCGCCGCATTACCCAAAAATGAAAATACCGGCACAGGCGTGTCGCCCGGCTGTTCAGTCATCACTGAATAATCAATAGTGCGGCCATCTATGCGTGGCGGTGTACCCGTTTTCAAGCGACCAACCGGTAACTTTAGTTCGCGCAAACGCTGCGCCAAGCTGAGCGCAGGCGGATCCCCGGCGCGTCCGGCTTGATAATGTGATTGGCCGATGTGGATCAAACCGGACAAAAAAGTACCGGTAGTTAGCACCACTGTTTTTGTGGCAAAGCGCAAACCCATTTGCGTTACCACACCGCAAACACAATCGTTTTCCACCAGCAAATCGTCTACTGCTTGCTGAAACAGCCACAGATTGGCTTGGTTTTCCAGGCGCGACCGTATGGCTTGGCGATATAGCGCCCGGTCAGCTTGAGCGCGCGTCGCCCGTACCGCCGGGCCTTTGGATGCGTTTAGAATGCGAAACTGTATGCCAGACTCGTCTGTAGCTGCGGCCATCGCACCACCTAGCGCATCCACCTCGCGCACCAGATGGCCTTTGCCGATTCCGCCTATGGATGGGTTGCACGACATTTGGCCTAGCGTTTCGATGCTGTGTGTCAGCAATAGGGTAGTGCAGCCCATGCGCGCGCTGGCCAGCGCAGCCTCAGTGCCAGCGTGTCCGCCGCCCACCACAATTACATCAAATTTTTTGGGGAAATCCATGCGTCAGGTTGTTGCAGCAAAGGTTGTTACAGCAAAGGCGCGCATGATACATCAAATTTGCAGGGGTGCAGAAAAGCAGATGCCAGATTGCAGCAGACGACAGATGTTTCACGTGAAACATCTGCTCAGCAGCTTATTTTCCGATGCAAAAACGGCTGAAAATTTCGCCCAATAAGTCGTCGGCAACAAACTCCCCGGTAATGGAGTTAAGCGCTTCCTGGGCTAGGCGTAGCTCCTCGGCGAAAAGCTCAGCCTGCCGCACCACGTCGTTAGCACTATTCAGTCGACTCAGCGCCGCCTGTAGCGCACGTACATGGCGTTCACGCGCCATGAATACCCCGGCCTCTTGATGCCAGCCTATCAGCGCCAGCATCTTGTCACGCAGCAAATCCAACCCGATACCGGTCTTGGCTGACAGGTAAATATGGTGTTCATCCCCTCGCTGTTCTGCTCGCGCTGGCTGGCCGATCAAGTCCACTTTGTTGTGGATGTGCAGTCGCGGGATGTCCGGGGGCAATTCATTGAGAATTTTCTGGTCGTCAGTGCCTATGCTGCTGCTGGCATCCAGCACGATCAGAATCGCGTCGGCCTTTTGTAGTGTGCTCCGGGTGCGCGCCATGCCCATTTGTTCCACCTCGTCGCGCGATTCGTGTAGCCCAGCCGTATCAATGATGTGCAGCGGCACACCGCCAATTTGTATGGCCTGCCGTAGCGCATCGCGGGTGGTGCCGGGAATCGGGCTAACCAGCGCCACCTCTTCCCCGCTTAGGCAGTTGAGCAGGCTGGATTTGCCGACATTGGGCTGCCCAACCAGGACAATGTGTGCACCTTCGCGCAGCAGGCTGCCTTGTTGCGCCAACCTCAGGATAATCTCCAAATCTTGCCGCAAGGCTTTTAATTGCTCATCGCGGCGCGCGCCATCCGGCACGCTTATCTCTTCCTCGGGGAAATCCAGCATGGCCTCGACTAACATGCGCAGGTGAATCAGGCGCTCTACTAGGCTATGAACTGCCTGCGAAAACTCTCCTTGTAACGAGCGCATAGCACTACGTGCGGCCTGACTGGTGGTTGCAGAAATCAGGTCAGCCACGCTTTCAGCTTGAGCCAGGTCGAGTTTGTCGTTTAGGAAAGCACGCCGGGTAAATTCGCCGGGCTCGGCAAGGCGCGCACCCAACTCTAGGCAACGTTGCAGCACCAATTGCAATACCGCCATGCCGCCGTGCCCTTGCAATTCAAGCACATCTTCGCCGGTATAGGAATGGGGGGCGGGAAAGAACAGGGCGATACCCTGATCAATGATTTGCTCTTGTGCATCGAGGAATGAAGCGTAACTAGCTAGTCGTGGCGACAGTGTTTTGCCGAGCAGTGTCAGCGCCAGAGGCGCGAGATGATGGCCAGAAACCCTGACCACGCCAATGCCGCCCCGACCGGGGGCGGTAGCGATGGCGGCAATATTATCGGGCTTTGGCAACACCCTTGGCTTCGGCTTCCAAGCCGCGCGTGATGTACCACTGCTGCGCGATGGATAGTATGTTGTTGACTATGGAATACAACACCAAGCCCGCCGGGAAGAAGAAAAATACAACGCTGAAGGCAATCGGCATGATTTTCATCAGCTTGGCCTGTAAAGGATCGGGTGGAACGGGGTTAAGTTTGGTTTGGATAATCATGCTGGCGCCCATGATGATCGGCAATATGTAATACGGATCGGCGGCAGATAAATCCGTAATCCAGCCAAAAAATGGCGCGTAGCGCATTTCAACGCTGGCCAAAATAGACCAATACAGCGCAATAAATACCGGTATTTGAATCAAAACCGGCAAACAGCCGCCGAGCGGATTAATTTTTTCGGTCTTGTACAACTCCATCATGGCTTTTTGCAAGCGCTCACGATCATCCCCATATTGTTGTTTAATTTTTTCCAGCTTGGGCGCCACCACGCGCATTTTGCCCATAGAGCGGTAGCTGGCCGCAGACAAGGGGAAAAATGCCAGTTTGATAAGTACGGTTAGCAGAATAATGGCGACGCCCCAATTGCTGACCCAGCTATGTAAATAGGTAAGCAACCAGAAAATGGGGGTGGCAAGCACGGTTAGCCAGCCGTAATCTACGGTCAAGCCTAGGCCGGGGGCAATGTCGTTTAGCGTCATTTGCGCGGGGCCAGCATAGAGAGGAACGCTGATTTTTGTGCTTTGTCCGGGCGCGATCGTGGGTAAGGGCAAAATTGTGCCAGCTGTATATAGATCGTTGTCCAGGTGTTTGGTATAAAACTCACGCTGGGCTTTATCCTGCGGCAACCATGCCGCCACAAAGTAGTGCTGCAACATGCCTACCCAGCCATTATCAGCTTGTTGCGTGTGTTTGGCTTTGCCCTCTTCAATTTCAGAAAACGTTACTTTTTGAAATTTTTCCTGATCGGTGTAAATGGCCGGCCCAGTGAACGTGGGCACCATCATGGAATCACCGACTGGCGGCACCTTGTCGCGCACCAGTTGATAATATGCTGAGGAAGTCAGTTCGCTGCTGCTCAGGTTTTCGATTTCAAAACCTACATCTATCAAGTAACTGCCGCGATGAAATACATAGATTTTGTTAACCACCGCACCGGTACTGCTAGTAGTAGATAGGCGAACCTCGAGTGTATCGTGACCGTCAGTCAGTTGGTATTCCGTGGCTTGTGCAGTAAATGCCGCGTTGTGTGTAGGTAGCCCGTCGCCCAGCAAGCCAGTTTGGGTAATGTAGGTGTGCGCGCCAGACTCCTGAAGCAACACAAAAGGCTTGTTTCGATCCAAAATATCGTATTGATGCAAAAATTCCAAGCGACGCAAATCCCCGCCCACGGTGTCTATTTCGGCGATCAAGTAATCGGTTTTTACCGTTATTTTTTGACCGGATAGAGCCTTCTCTGCCACGATGCCACTTTTTTGGCCTGCAATAGGCGCAGCATTAGAGTTGTTGGTGCTCATGGTTGGGATGGGCACACCCGTTTCCACGGCAGCACTTGATGCAGCTTGCGCGATTTGCGGAGCGGGGGGGAGTTGCGAGCGTTGCCATGCCTCCCACAACAAAAAAGTGGAGAAAGTAAAAATTAAAAACAGAAAAATGCGCTGAAAATCCATGGGGTATAGCCTATATCAAGTTTAAGGAGCGGGATCGTAACCACCGGGATGCCACGGATTGCAACGTATCAAGCGCTTAACGCTTAGCCACAAACCGCGCCAAGCCCCATGCTTAGCAATAACATCGCAAGCATAGTGGGAGCAGGACGGGGTAAAGCGGCAGGCAGGCGTTATAAAAGGACTAAATAAATACTGATAAACGCCTATCAATCGGATTAGTAATAGCCGGATCACTTTTGAGCTAAATCACTTCTGGATAGACTGGAGCAAATCAATTAATGCCAGCCGAGTTTCGAGGTGAGCTTCAAGTTTGGGCTTCTGCTTCGCTCTAACCACCACGTCTAGCGCTAAATCAGCCGAAAAATTACACCGAAAGGCCTCTCTAATCATGCGTTTAGTCATGTTCCTTGCAACTGCTCCAGGCATCGTTCTTTTGCTTACAATCACCCCAAGCCTAGCAAAGCCGACCACATTCCTGCGCGAGTAAACGGAAAACCACCGATTGTTTGATCTGCTGGACTGTAGCGCCAACTCAAATTCTGCGCGCTGCTTGATTCGACGGCTTGAGGGGAGAGTAAAGTCGCCTGCTTTAGGCGGCAAGGCGTACCCGACCTTTGGCTCTGCGAGCAGCAATAACGGCTCTGCCGCCCTTGGTTTTCATGCGAACCAAGAATCCGTGAGTACGTTTTCTTTTGGTGACGGAAGGTTGGTATGTACGTTTCATGGCGATGCCCCTAGCTAAGTAGTTTCGTAAAACCCGGCATTACAATATTTACCGGGGTTTATGTCAAGCTAAATTTGCTTCCTTACTGGTATAAATCGGGAAATTGTTTACGTAATTGCTCCAGCTTCGGTAGGTCGTGAATTACTATATATGGCTCAATGGGATGTAGCGCTAGATAATTTTGATGATATTTTTCAGCCGGGTAAATCATTGATAGGGGAGTAACTTGGGTGACAATAGGATGGGAAAACTTGCGCGCAGCAGGTAGTTTCTGGATGGTGTTCCGCGTAATTTTCTGTTGCTCGTCACTGGTATAAAAAATCGCAGAGCGATATTGGCTACCGACATCCGGGCCTTGGCGATTAAGTTGGGTGGGGTCGTGAGCCACGCTAAAAAAGACATCTAACAATTGTTGGTAGGAAATCTGAGCCGGGTTGAAGCGGATGCGTACCGTTTTCGCATGTCCGCTGTCCCCGTTGCTGACCTCTTCATAATTTGCGGTTTGGCATTTCCACCGGTATAACCAGACACTGCTTCAGTCACACCCTTAACATGTTTGAAAACAGCATGTACCCCCCAGAAACAGCCGCCTGCAAATACCGCGGTTTCTTGCGTTGCGGCTGTTTTATTTATAGCTAGGGCAGGAAATGACAGGGTGATCAATATTAAGCAGGTAAGGGCGGTGGCTGAAAAGCCGTAACTGAATGGAATTTTTATCATGGCGATGTTCCATATAAAATTGATACTTTCAAGCTTAAGCAAGTGATGCAAGATCATGCTTTGTTGGCTTGTGGCACAAAGCGCATGGCCACGGTGTTCATGCAATAACGTAAGCCAGTGGGTTTTGGGCCATCATCAAACACATGACCCATGTGGGCATCGCACAAGGTGCCTTGCACCTCGGTGTGAGTCATGCCAAGCAGATGATCGGCAATTTCACGTACGTTTTCTGCCTCTATGGGCTGCCAAAAACTCGGCCAGCCAGTACCCGAATCAAATTTTGCTTTAGCATCGAACAGCGCGTTGTCGCAACAGATGCAGCGATACAGTCCCGGCCCGTGCTGGTTGTAACCCGGTTGTGAATAGGGCAGTTCGGTGCCTTGTTCGCGCGTCACCTGATAGGCTAAGGGCGATAAGCGTTTTTTTCATCCTGCTTCATCATTAATTTTATTGCAGTTCAATTAATCCCAGATTGTCCATTAGAGGTTTTCGCCCATCATTCATGCCCGAACCGATGTAGTCCCGGATCGATTGCGGCTTGAGCCCAAAGCCCTTCAAACCATTGCCGTCGTCGGCGAGTCACCGCCAATCGCAATACATTTTTCTCGGCATTTGAATCCCAGAACGCCCCTACTGCAAACACCTTGTGATGCAGCGTCGCCAGCGTGTGATGGATGCCCGACTTCATCACCGCCTGACGAAACAAGCTCATCAAGTTATAGGCCAGCATCGCCATGCCCAGCGCGGCCTCGGTCCCATGAAGCTGCGTATACCGACCAAGCTTGGCTACAAAAATCCCAAACACATTGTTGCGATGTTTGTCACCAATACCAATCCCGGCGGTTATTGGGAAGATAAAGGATATAACTGGTTTGGGGGTAGTTGATTTTTTAGAAATGCCCGCTACAGCAATTTTTTCAAATATTCACCTGTCACGCTGTTCGGATTGTTCGCCAACTCTCTAGGCGAACCTTGCGCGATGATGCGACCGCCGCCGTCTCCACCTTCAGGCCCTAAATCAATTATCCAGTCGGCAGTTTTAATTACATCCAGATTGTGTTCGATGACGACTACGGTGTTGCCTTGATCGCGCAGGGTGTGGATGACTTTCAGGAGCATCTCGATGTCCTGAAAATGTAAACCGGTGGTCGGCTCGTCCAGTATATACAAGGTGCGCCCGGTATCCCGTTTGGATAATTCCAGTGATAGTTTTACCCGTTGCGCTTCGCCGCCAGATAGCGTGGTGGCGCTTTGTCCTAACGTGATGTAGCCCAAACCTACGCTTAGCAAGGTTTGCAGCTTGCGCGCAATGATGGGCACGGGCTTGAAAAATTCGTGAGCTTGCTCCACGGTCATAGCCAAAATTTGGTGGATATTTTTGCCTTTGTATAATATTTCCAATGTCTCGCGGTTGTAACGCATGCTGTGGCACACATCGCACGGCACGTAAAGGTCGGGAAGAAAGTGCATTTCAACTTTGATGACGCCGTCGCCTTGGCAGGATTCGCAGCGCCCGCCTTTGACATTGAACGAAAAACGTCCCGGCCCATAGCCGCGCTCACGCGCTTGCGGCACACCGGCGAACAGTTCGCGTATCGGTGTAAATAGACCGGTGTAGGTGGCCGGGTTGGAGCGTGGGGTGCGGCCTATCGGCGATTGATCTACGTTAATGACCTTGTCGAAAAACTCCAGCCCGCTGATTTCTGCGTATGGCGCAGGCTCGGCATTGCTGCTGTATAAATGTCGCGCTACGGCGTGATACAAGGTGTCGTTGATGAGCGTGGATTTGCCTGAGCCAGATACGCCGGTCACACATACCAGCCGGCCAACGGGTAAATTCAAGGTGACGTTTTTTAAATTGTTGCCACTTGCCCCCAAAATTTTCAGCATGCGGTCGGGGTCTGGGACGAGATATTTTTCGGGTAGGGCAATGCTGCGCCGGCCGCTCAAATAATCGCCGGTCAGCGAATCTGGATTGGCGCAGACTTCTTGTGGCGTACCTTGCGCGATAATCATGCCGCCGTGTTCGCCAGCTCCCGGCCCCATATCCACGATGTGATCGGCGGCTAGAATGGCATCCGCATCATGTTCCACCACGATCACGCTATTGCCCATGTCACGCAGGCGTTTCAAGGTATCCAGCAAGCGGTCATTGTCGCGTTGATGCAGTCCGATAGAAGGCTCGTCCAGCACATACATGACACCCGTTAAGCCAGAGCCGATTTGCGAAGCCAAACGTATGCGCTGAGATTCGCCGCCAGACAAGGTTTCCGCCGAACGATCCAGCGACAGATATTCCAGCCCAACGTTGTTGAGAAAGTTCAAACGACTGGCAATTTCCTGCACGATTCTATCCGCGATAGCTTGTTTGCTGCCCGGCATAACAATATTCTGAAAGAAAGTAAGCGCCCGCTTTAAGGGCAGCGCACTGAGTTCAAAAATCGCACGGTCAGCCACGCGCACATGCCGCGCTTCCAGGCGCAAGCGTGTGCCCTTGCATTCAGGACAAGGGCAGGAATTAAGATATTTCGCCAACTCCTCGCGTACCGTGGGCGATTCAGTTTCTTTGTAGCGCCGCTCTAGGTTGTTAATGATGCCTTCAAAAACATGCTCGCGTCGTGCGGCATTGCCGCGCTCATTGAGATAGCGGAAAGAAATTTTGTCTTTGCCGCTGCCGTACAAAAGAATTTGCTGAATTTTTTCTGGCAGGCTCTCAAAAGGCCGTTCCAGCTCAAAGTCGTAGTGCTTGGACAGGCTGTCCAGCATTTGATAATAAAATTGGTTGCGTCTATCCCAACCCTTGATCGCTCCGGCACTTAAGCTCAGCGTGGGAAATGCCACAATACGCTTGGGATCGAAGAAGCTGATATTGCCCAGCCCATCGCACTTGGGGCAAGCACCCATCGGATTATTGAATGAGAATAAACGCGGCTCGAGTTCCGGCAGCGAATAGTCGCAGATCGGGCAGGCAAATTTAGCCGAAAATAAATGTTCCTTGCCGCTGCCCATTTCTACCGCCAGCGCCCGCCCATCGGCGTGACGCAAGGCGGTCTCGAATGACTCGGCCAAGCGTTGCTTGGCATCCGCGCTAACTTTTAATCTGTCCACTACAATTTCAACAGTGTGCTTTTTGTTCTTGGCCAGCTTGGGCAGCTTGTCCATTTCATACACCGTGCCATTAACGCGCAGCCGTACAAAACCTTGTGCCCTTAATTCATCGAACAAATCCAACTGCTCGCCTTTACGCCCTACCACTCGCGGCGAAAGAATCATGATGCGCGTGTCGGATGGCAATTGCAGCACATGATCTACCATCTGTCCCACACTCTGCGCTTGCAACACCAAGTCATGTTGCGGGCAATAGGGATCACCCGCACGCGCGAATAGCAGCCGCAGATAATCGTGAATCTCGGTGACCGTACCTACGGTAGAGCGCGGGTTATGTGAAGTGGCTTTTTGCTCGATGGCGATAGCGGGTGACAAACCCTCGATCAAATCCACATCGGGCTTTTCCATCAACTGCAAAAACTGCCTGGCGTAGGCAGAAAGTGATTCCACATAGCGCCGCTGCCCTTCGGCATACAGGGTGTCAAAGGCAAGTGAGGACTTACCTGAACCCGACAAGCCAGTAATAACCACCAACTTGTTACGCGGTAGATCGAGACTGATATTTTTTAAATTGTGGGTACGTGCACCGCGTATGCGTATCTGTTCCATGTCATCCGTCATTAAATTTACGCGACCGGACAGTTTACGCGATTTGGAATGCTTTCCAAACTATTGACGAGCTGCGCCCCTTGCTTTGAACCACTTTTTCAGATGTCTTTGCCTCACCTACTGTCCGCCAGGCCAACCTATCATTTTAGATAAAGTCTAATAATGGATAGACAGATTATTTAGACTGTGTTTATACTATTTATGTAAATATTGTTTTAATAGGTAAAAGAAAAGCTAAAAAATTATAAAAAAAGGGGGGTGGGATGAGTACACAAGCTAAAAAAAATTCGCATACTCATAAAATTAATAAGGTTTTAATCCATATACAGAATCACCTTAGTAGCCAGCTGTCGTTAGAGTGCTTGGCTAAAATAGCTTGCCTATCTACCTTTCACTTTCACCGGGTATTCACGGCCTGTATTGGAGAATCACCACATCACCATATATGTCGATTGCGTATAGAGCGTGCAGCATTCAAGTTGCGCTATAGCAAGGACTCAATTACAGATATTGCATTGTCTGTGGGTTACGAAACATCGGCGGCATTTGCTCGTGGGTTCAAGCAGCATTTTGGCCTGTCACCATCTGATTATCGAAGGCAGCCGCTTATTCAACAAGTTGAAAATTATTCCCTGAGCGGCATGTATTGCAAGGACCCTGCCGAAATTATGACGCTGCCGGAGCAAACATTGATATTTGTTCGCAAGACAGGGGGCTATCAACAGGCAGCTAAAGAAGCTTGGGCGGAACTGATGCCCCAGGCTTATCGGCATTCGCTGGTGGATGAACAAACGCAATTCATTGGCATTGCACATGATGACCCAAACATAACTACTGCCGAAAAAATACGTTATGACGCCTGTTTGTCCATCAACAAGCCGCACAAGGCTGTGTGCGAACTCGGCTTGCAACCTTTGGCAGGAGGGAAATACGCCCGTATTTTACATGTCGGTTCACAACGCACAATACGTGAAACATATCATGGGATTTATGATGCTTGGTTACCCAACAGCGGTCACCAACTACGTGACTTACCCTGCTTTTCAGTTTATTTAACCCCCAAACATGATTTCACCTCTCAGCATGATTTCGAACTACATCTAACTGATATATATATACCAATTAAGTAAGATCGTAGCCATCGACGATTGAAGCGCCTGCTTTTTTTGAGATTTATAAACAATATGCGAGAGATAAAAGACAATTAATGGAAATTAACATAAAAAAGAGCAAGATTGGAATGGCTCTAATATCTAACTTCCGCCAAGCTTGCATCTTGCTGAGCATGAATATTTAGCAAGTTGATATGTAAGCGATGTGCCATTGGCAGCGAATAGCCAATTTGTTAGGTGCGTTACTAGCCTTTGGGTAGTACGACAAATTTTAAGCCGTGATTCAGGGGGATATAAGATACCTATAAAAAGCTTATGAATGAAGCGCGGATTTATTCGGCTTTGTTGTTCCCGCCCTTGGGGAAATTAACGATTTCTTCAGCCCCCTACTTTAACTTTAGAGGCATCCCTTGTTAATTCATAACTTAGGAGAGAAGCATGTTAGGTAATCTACGGACTATATGTTTGAGCATTGCCCTGTTGCTATTGACCCCGTTCAATCTGGCTTATGCCGTACCACTCGGCGCGGTGATGACGGATTTCGGGAGTTACGATCTGGCCACGGCCACGGCTATTCAGGCGGATGGAAAAATTGTGGTGGTGGGGGATAGCGGCGGCTCCTATGGTTACAACGCCGCACTCGCCCGTTATTTGCCGAATGGCCGATTGGATACAAGTTTTGGCACAGGCGGGATGGCTACACTGGACTTAGCGGGCTGTCCTTGTAACGAGGAAGTTCATGCAGTAGCTATACAGGCTGATGGCAAGATTGTTATTGCTGGCTCGGCAGTACCAGGGCCGACAGGTGTGGGGACGCATTTTGTCATTGCCCGATTTAATGCCAATGGTGGGGTAGATACCGGCTTTGGCACGAGTGGCAAAGTGTTCATTAATCTTGGCGGCTACTATGAATACGCCTATGCCTTAGCCATACAAAGCGATGGCAAAATTGTGGCGGCGGGAGACTCTGACGGAGATTTCGCCTTAACGCGCGTTAGCAGAAGCGGGCGATTGGATGGCACTTTTGGCTCCGGTGGTACAGTCCGTACTGATTTTGAGGGCAGCACCGATGAAGCGCACGGCTTGGTTATACAAAGCGATGGCAAAATCGTGGCCGGAGGCATAGCCTCATGGTCCACTTTTGGGCTCGCTCGATACTTGCCTAACGGCACATTGGATAGCAGCTTTGGTAACAATGGCAAGGTATTTGGGGAGGTTGGCGGCCTAGCCAGCAGTCTGGCATTGCAAAGCGATGGAAAATTGATTTTAGCCGGAAGGTATGGCCCGGTGTTGACCCGATTTCTTAGCAATGGTCAATTGGATCTGAATTTTGGCATTGGCGGCAAAGTTGAGATGACGGGCGTGGGCGCAACTGCTGTTGCAATTCAAGCGGATGGAAAAATTGTGGCTGGCGGATACGCTGACACATCGAGCTTTGCCGCGCTGCGTTTTGATAGCGCTGGTCTGATAGACCCCAACTTTGGTGTGGCTGGAGTTGCCAGCGCTAATATCAATCCCCCAGAATATTTTAGCGGTTTCTATAATCTAGCGGTGCAGAGCGATAGCAAAATTGTGGCGGTCGGCATCGTTCAGCACAACAGCCTAACTCATGCCGACTTTGGCGTAGTGCGCTATAGCAGCAACGGCGTTTTGGATAGCACATTTGGCCTGCGCGCTGACCTAGCTGTGAGCATGACTGACAGTCCCGACCCCATTTTAGCTGGGGGGAATCTGACTTACACAATCACAGTAAGCAATATCGGATCGGATGCTGCTCAAGCGGTGGAAATAGGAGGCATACCCAACAACACGACTTTGGTATCTGCCACTTCCAGCCTAGGCACCTGCACCGGCGCAATTTGTAAAATCGGCACACTGGCTGGCGCATCCAGTGCAACGGTGACGCTGGTGGTCAATCCATATCTCAATGGCACTCTGGCGCATAGTGTTACGGTCAACAGTACCACAGCAGATGGCAATAGTGCGAACAATAGCGCTACGACCAGCACGGTGGTGAACGGCAATGCCGACCTCGAGCTGAGCATGACCGACAGCCCTGATCCAGTCAAGGCCGGACAAAATCTGACTTATACCCTTGCCATCCGTAATCTTGGGGCGGGAGTGGCCAGTCAAGCTGTGTTGACGGATGTATTACCCCCTTCCTATCATGCTAACTACGTATCCGCTACCACAAGCCAAGGCAGTTGTAGTGTTTTGACGGACACACCGTATTCTGGTGTGAACACATTGCGTTGCGCACTGGCTCAAATTGCTGAGGGTGTTACAGCAACCGTGATGATTGTGGTGACCCCCACCGTCTCGAATATAACTTTGCAGAATTCGGCAGAAATTAAATCTTTGGGGGATAGAGATCTGGCAAACAATATAGCCAGTGCAGAAACCATGGTGGGAACCTATGCTGATTTGGGCGTTAGCTTAAGGAGTGACCAGTCTGCCGCGACGACTGGCCAAAACGTCACGTATACGATGCAAGTGAGCAACTACGGTCCCGATGCGGCCGATGCCCGCGCAATGTTCAACTTGCCTGCTTCTTCCAAGCTGGTATCGGTAACCCCGTCACACGGGACTTGCACCGTAGTCAATTGGAATTTCACTGAACGCGGTGCTGAATGCAATGTTGTTGGCTTGGTCAGCGGTGGCCAAGTGATGGTGACGGCAGTTGTTGCCTTCGGCATGACCGGTTCCTTGTCGGTCAGCGCCAATGTCTCCAGCAACAACAGTATTGACTCCGACTATAGCAATAATTCCTCGTCCACTACGATTGCTGTAACGGGTCAGGCAGATTTAGCGATTGTTGTTACCAGCTCACCGCAACCCGCACACATCGGGACGCAAATACGCTACACGATGACGGTCACCAATTTGGGGCCGGATGCGAGTGGCAGCGTGGTGATCGGAGTCATGCTTCCCATAGCGACGTCATGGGGCGAATTTGATTTTAATGGCAGTACCGGCTGTGATGGCTATGTTTCTGCTATCGGCCAGCTTAACTGCACTTATCTCAGAAGTGGTTCGGCATGGACGATTGTTTTCACGGTTACGCCCAGCGCTACCGGCAGCGGTCAGGCGCAGTTTAGTGTCAGCGGCGCAATGCCGGATTTGAACAACAGCAACAATAGCGCCAGCGTTGCCACTACGGTTACCGGTAATGCCGACCTGATGGTTAGCATGAGCGCACCCACCACGGTAGCAATTAATAAAACGCTAACCTACTCCATCCAACTGACCAATCAAGGGCCGGATACAGCGATTTGGAGCACACTGAGCGGATCTACACCCAGCGATTTCTCTCTGATTTCTGCCACGACCACGCAAGGAGATTGCTACACCTACTATGGCCCGTTGTTATGCTATTTCAGAGACATTCCTAGTGGTAGCACTGTTGCTGTTACTGTTGTGGTGCAGCCATTAACCCGAGGAGCAACAATTTCCCACACAGTGACGGCAAGCTCTGATGTGGCTGATTCAAACGTGGCAAATAACACAACAAGCAGAAGTACCTATATTAAGTAGTGCAAGGTAAGGCGGCGCGGCAAGCGGTTGGGCAGCGCCTGCTTTGCCAAATACAGATCGGAAAAAATAAGATTTTTCATTATTTTTAAGGAGAGAAAACATGCTACATAATATTTGTACTTTGTGCTGGGGAATGGCGCTAGCATTGCTGAGTAATTTCAACCTAGCCCTAGCTGCCCCTGTTGGCACGGTACAAACCGATTTCGGCGGACGTGAAGGCGTCATGGGCACTGCTTTGCAAGCCGATGGCAAACTGGTTGCTGCCGGATTTTTCTATGGCAGCAGTTACGACAACAGCTTTGCCCTGGCGCGTTACGACACCGACGGCAAACTGGATACCACTTTCGGCACGGGTGGCAAAGTCCTGACCACCACTTTTGCTGCGACCAGCGGCTATGCCGCGCAAGCGGAAGCCACAGCGGTAGCGATACAGGCCGATGGCAAAATTGTCGCGGCGGGCTTTACTTACACCGAGGACATCGCGCTGGCGCGATACAACACGAACGGTAGCCTGGATACCAGCTTCGGTAGCGGCGGCAAAGTCGTCACCAACTGGGGTTCGTTGAACGATTACGCTTTTGCGGCTGGCATACAAAGCACCGGAAAAATCATCGTCGGTGGCTATGCCAACACCAACGGCACGTTTGATTTCGTTATGACCCGCTACAACAGCAACGGCACAGTGGACACCACCTTCGGCATCAACGGCACAGTATTCACCGATTTTTCCCTGAGCGATGACCGCATCGCAGCACTTAAAGTTATTACCGGCGACAAGATCGTTGCGGTAGGACGCAGTGGCGGCGACATGGCCGTGGCTCGCTACACAGTAAATGGCGCGTTAGATAGCACCTTTGGCAGTGGCGGCAAAGTGACTACCGATTTTGGTGGCAACTACGATGAAGCCCGTGCGGTAGCGATTGATGCAAATGGAAAAATTGTGGTCACGGGTCCGGCGGGCGTGAATGGTGACATAGGCTTGGTGCGCTACACCGCCGCCGGGGCACTGGACAGCAAATTTGGTAGCAGCGGCAAAGTCACCACCAATTTGGGCGGCTCTGATCAATCTGCCGCAGTGGCTATTGATGGCAGCGGCAAGATCGTGGTCGGTGGCTATGCCGGCAATGGTTTTGAAGTGTTGCGCTATACCAGTGGCGGCGCGCTGGATAGTACTTTCGGTACTAGTGGCCGTGTTACGACTCGCATCGGAGCTGAGCCGGAACAAGTTTGGGCAATTACGATTTCAGGCACACAAATTATTGCCGGTGGCCGCACACAAAGCAGTGCCACCGGCAATAATTTTGCCTTGGCGCGGTACAACAGCAACGGCACGTTAGATGCGAACTTTGGTGCCAAGGCCGATCTGGCGATCACTGTGGTAAGCAGTCCTAATCCGGTGCAATTGGGCGGCACCATCACGCACACGATCACGGTGACCAACAATGGCCCTGACGCTGCTGAGCAGATATTGATTTCGGGGGGTGGTGCGCCAATCGCCACCCTGGCCAGTGGCGCGACGGTAACAGTTACGCAAACAGCCACGGTCGAAGTCGGTGGATCTTTGAGCTTTACCGCCACAGTCAGCAGCATTACCGCTGATCCGGTTGCGGCCAACAACAGTGCTACTACTACCACACCAATCAACGGCGCGGCGGATCTGTCCATTACCATGACAGCAAGCCCAACCTTGGCAAAGATTGATATACCGCTAACCTATACCATCAGGGTAACTAATAACGGCCCGAATCCTGCGGCAAGGGTGAAGACCACTCATTCCTCACCAAGTGGCTCAGCTTATGTGTGGTTCAGTTCCGCTAGCACGACGCAAGGCACTTGTGTAAACACTCATTTTGATGGCGTCAGTTGTGATATTGGCACGATGACTAGCGGCGTGAGTGTAACCATCACCTTGGTTTACACACCCAAGCAAAACGGATCGCTAACTAACACCGCGACCGTCACAGGTGTGGGCGATCCCAACACGGCCAACAACAGTGCTACCGTGAATACCACGGTGAATACTGCTACGGATTTGGCGGTCACAATCACAGATAGTGCTGACCCGGTCAAATTCGGCAACAATGTGACCTACACTATCACCGTGAAGAACAACGGCCCGGATGCGGCGGTCAATGTGCCGATGCGGAGCAGCTTAACTTATCAGACAACCAACTTACGGCCTGATGTTACCCTGCTATCCGTGAGTTCTGCTCAAGGAGTGTGTACATTGCAGAACCCCCCCTCTGGTGTTACATATGGCTTCTACTTGGCCAATTGTGACTTCTCGCGCATTGAAAGTGGCACCAGCGCAATTGTTACGCTGGTGGTGAATTCGAATGCCACAGGTACGCTGGATCTGACTGCAAAACTGCTGGCAGATTACTTTGGCAATAGCGGCCTAATCTTTACCGACCCTGACCAAGCTAACAACACCGCCACAGAATTTACTACCGTAACTGGCGCGGCGGATTTGGTCATGACGGTTACGCCAAACAAAACCAGTATTGTGCCCGGCGAGAACCTGACTTACACCATCACGCTGATCAATAACGGACCGGATCCGGCACTAGGTGCCGAGGTGGCAAATTACATGCCTGTTGGCGTGGATTTTGTGTCTGTTGTTAGCAGCCAAGGTACTTGCGGGGGTGGAAGCTTTACCCCTAATCCTCCCAATACAACGAATGGGGGTGTTGCAGGCTGTGATTTGGGTGTAATCAATGCCGGCGCCAGTGTCAATATCACCTTGGTGGTTAAAGCTTTTGCCACGGGGGTGCTGTCGAATACGATTGAGGCGCTCAGCAATATCACAGACCCGACACCTGCGGACGCTCGCAGGACGATAAGCACAACTGGCACTGGCACTACAGACTTGGCCATTAGCATGACCGCTAGCCCAAATCCTGTACAGGTCAATAATCAACTCACTTACACCATAACCGTTAGAAATAATGGCCCGTACCCAAGTCTGGCCACCGTTACCAGTGTGCCGCCCAGCGGGCTGGCTTACACCTACTGGTCATCCGGTCAGGGTGCATGCAATAGTCCATATTATTATCCCGGCAATAATGCGGTTAACTGCGAGCTTGGTGTGCTCAATAGCGGTGCCAGTGCAACGGTTACAGTTTCAGCTGTCCCGTCGGCTAGAGGGAACGTGAGCAATAGTGCCAGTGTTGTGAGTGGCGTGATGGACAGCAATACTGCAAATAACAGCGCATCAGTGACATTATCGGTGACGCGATAAATAGGTGAGATAACCCCCGGCATTGCCGGGGGGCATCAGAAATCTAACCCATTCGGACCGAATTTCCCCCACTTGCGTCGAGTTATTTTCTCCAATACGGATCGGATACTCAGCGGCTTGTCACAGTGGGCGCTGCCGGACGTTGTAGCGCGACCGATGCGGGCATCAAACCGTTCTTGATAACGGCGATTCACAGTTCCATTTTCAAATGGTTCCGTATTGAGTGGTATGTGTCAGCCAGGTTTTATTTAGCCGGGCAATAGTAGGGTTGTGGCATCGCAAATACGTTTGCCGGTAACGGCAACAGCGATGCCACAATTTTTTAATGGTGTTTAACTAACGCGGATTCAAGTTCGAAGTGCAACAACTGAGGGTTGCTTGGCGTAACGCACTTTCACCCCGAAGAATACTTCATATGGCGTTCTAAATCCCAGCA
>JAYUTK010000083.1:0-4551 GCA_043755195.1 Gallionellaceae bacterium | reverse complement strand
CTGATTAGACTAACACCTTGTCTAATATTTCGCCTCCGCCCAATAGAGACGGGCGTTAGGGGCAAAAAAACCTCCACGAAATGTCACTTAGCTCGAATTTTTAGCATGTTGTCTCTCACCCCTCGCGCAGCCGTTTTTCCGCTTCCAACAGCGGCATCGGCTGCCCGAGCAGCACCAGCACATCGCCCGCCCGCAACACCATATCACCCGCCGGATGAGTGCCGCGCACATTGTGGCGGCGTATGGAATTTACCTCGACCTGAAATTCTGCCAAGTTGATTTCATCCAGCGTTTTTTTCACGGCGGCATCATGTTCTCCCAACAGCACACTGTGAAAACGCGACTGTAAACTTTCCGTCTCCTCACCCACCGAGTCAGTAGGTAAACGAAAAAAACCACTGAATACGCTATAACGACGCGCACGATTTTCCTGAATGCGGCGAATCACCCGACTAAGCGGCACTCCGGCCATCAGCAGCGCTTGCGACGCCAGCATCAAGCTGCCTTCCAGCACTTCCGCCACCACTTCGGCAGCGCCAGCCTGTTTCAGCGATTCAAGGTGAGTGTCATCAGCCGAGCGCACCACTACCGGCAATCCTGGGCGCAATTCGTTAACGTGGTGCAGAATCTTGAGCGCGGAGTGCAGATCGTCATAAGTGATCACCAAAGTTTTTGCGCGCATCAAACCGGCTGCCAACAGTACCTCACGCTTGGCCGCATCGCCATAGACCACGCTTTCACCTGCCGCCACTGCCTCGCGCACATGACGTGAATCAAGATCGAGCGCAATAAAATGTATGCCCTCCTGTTTCATAAAACGCGCTAATGCTTGCCCGCTGCGCCCATAGCCACAAATAATAATATGCGCTTCGACCGCCATACTTTGCACCGCCACTTGATGCAACTGCATGGCGCGGTGCATCCATTCCGAGGGAGAAATACGGCGCACAATGGCTTCGGCATGTTGGATCAGAAAAGGCGCGATGAGCATGGAAATCAACATCGCTGCCAGTACGTTTTGCATCACCTCAGGGGGCAGCAGATTTACTCCTCCCGCCAGCGTCAGCAACACAAAGCCAAATTCACCGGCTTGCGCCAAACCCAATCCGCTGCGTATCGCTACGCCCCAATCTCCTTCAAACCACCGCACCAAGAGTGCCACCACCGCCAGTTTGAACGGCAATAAAATAAGTAACAGCAACACTATCCAACCCCAACCTGCCGCTACGCTGGCTGGATTGAGCAACATGCCGATGGTGACAAAAAACAGGCCGAGCAGCATATCGCGGAAGGGCTTGATGTCTGCTTCCACCTGATAACGATATTCGGTTTCTGAAATCAGCATACCCGCGACAAACGCGCCCAGCGCCAATGACAGCCCAGCCAGTTCGGTGACATAAGCCAGCCCCAAGGTGAACAACAGCACGTTGAGCATGAATAGCTCAGAGGATTTTTGCTTGGCCACCAGACCAAACAAGGGGCGCAATAAACGCTGGCCGAAAATCAGCAAAGCCGACAACACCAATGCTGCCTTGAGCAAAGCCAGACCCAGCGTGATATGGATGGCCTGACCCGTGCTAACCAGCGCCGGAATAATGATGATGAAGGGTACGACTGCCAAGTCTTGAAACAGCAGTACGCCCATGATGTTCTTGCCATGCGGCGTATTCAGTTCGGCGCGTTCCACCAGCATCTTGCTGACGATAGCCGTGGAGGACATCGTCAACACCCCACCCAAAGCCAAGCCAGCCTGCCAACTCATACCAAAAGAAAGTGAGGCCAACATCACCAGCAACATGGTCGCCGCAACCTGTGCCGTACCCAAACCAAACACCACCGCCCGCATGGAGCGTAAGCGCGCGAGACTGAATTCAAGACCGATGCTGAACATCAGAAACACCACGCCAAATTCTGCCAGGTGACGAGTCTCCGGCGCATCCGGTATCCAGCCTAAAACATGCGGGCCGATCAGGATGCCGACAATCAGGTAACCCAGCATCGCGGGCAGATGCAAAGTGCGGCACAGCACCACCACGCCCACAGCGACAGCGAGCAAAATCAGGACGAGTTGTAATGCGTTGGCCACTTGCGCTATTCGGAATCAGATTATTGATCGAAGGCGAATAATGCCTTAACTGGCGCGTCTTGCAAATGGTGCATCTGCGCTGTAGTCATTATGCCATTCCCGCCCGGAGGACAATTACCACAATCCGTTGCTATCCACACCTGGTAGTTCAAGCCGTGCTTATCGGGTTAGCTCCCAAGCCCACTAGATGTAGTGGGTCGTTTTTTTTTGGCATAAAGTCTGGGTGTCTGGTCGGCGACTAAACTAAATCTACATCTACACGGGCTGTTAAGCGTGATATCCATGCATTCGGTCTGCGTCGTAGCTGTAGCGCAGGGTGTTGTTCAAGGCGTCGGTGACGGACAGCAGCTGGCCTTGGCTGTTGCTGACGGTGGTGCGCTTCTGGCCTTGTGGGCTGGCGGCAGTGGGAGGGCAGGTGCTGGTCGTGGTCAGGCGGTAGTAATCAACGTAGCTGACATTGCCCTGTGGGTCGGTTCGTGATTACGCGATTGAGCAGGTCGTAATAGGTGGTAGTGCGGTAAACCGGGTCACCCGCGTAGTACGGGCGGCTAACGCGATAGACGCGGCCCAGGTTGTCGTATTCGGTGTCGGTCAGAATATTGCGCCCGTCAAAGCCTGCGGTCTGGCTGCGGATTTCGCGGTTGAATTTGTCGAAATAAACGGTGCGGGTCGGGGTGCCGGGTTTGCTGAGGGTGACGTAATAAGCGGCCAGCGGCAGGCAGCCCGCAGCGGGGCAGAGTCCGCGTGTGGTGGTAGCGGTCACATTATCCGGCCCTTTGGCGGTCGCGGGTGTAGCAGAGGTTGATGAGGTTGCTCATCTTTGAGTGCAAAGGAAGTCAAGATGGAACCATTTTTGCTCACTCACCCAAAATTTTCTGAAGCACAATCTTCAACTCTTTTCGGTCAGCAGGTGACAATTTCCCCATCCCTCTAACGATCTGAACTTGCTCCAGCGTGGCAATAAGCGGCTTGAACATGGGGGGTTTGACCAGCCCCGCAGCTTGCCAGTCTTGCAGTATCGCTTCGCCGATGGCGAGTTCGGTTTTAATCTGGCTGGTAATCGCCATCAGAATTACATCAGGACGTATCTACTGATAGGCGTGGCTGCCGATAACGACGGCGGGACACTTATTGGTAGCCTGCAAGTTGGTGAAGGGGAAGGCCACCAATACCACATGACCAAAATTATAGGGTGTCATAGATGGCATCGCTGTCGTTGTCCCAGACCTTGGCGAAAGCGGCTTCCGAACCCCGCGCGAAATCACGCCGCAAATGTTTGTCCTGGTCGCGTTGTTGTAAAAAATCAATGAAGTCATCTACCTCCGCCAGCCGATCAAGCGAGAGGTGTTCCAGTTTTTCCAGCACATGCTGTACTTGCGGTTGCATGTTGAATCCTCCTTGTGTGTTATAGAACGTGGAAATCAAAAATCAAGATCAATAATCACCGGGGGCACGATTGATTTTAAATTGCTCTGATTTTCTATCCCCACCCTTGGATTTCGGCTCAACCCGCCTCTCTAGTTGCTGCTGTATCCTTTTCTTGAACCGGTCATTTCCCAGCACCCATGCCTTGTTGGTCGCTTCTCTTATTTCGGTGATGCTGTTTTCAGAAAGGTGATGTTTAAATAGCTGGCGGTATGCCGCCTGACGTTCTGTATCGGTCTTGCCCAAACGCCGGTATTCAAGATGCGACATCACCCATTCATTTGGCTGGCCCAGGGCGTTGTGATGATAGCTGGACCAGGGATATTCGGACGGGTGCGACACCATGCCCGCCCGTACCGGATTTAACTCGATGTAGCGCATGCAGGTCAATAGATAAGTTTCGCTGTCTATCAAGGTCGCTTTGTAGCGGCCTTCCCACAGTGTGCCGGTGCGCCGGTAGCTATAGTTGTAGTATTGCACGTAGTAGCGCCCCAGCATTTGCATGGTTTTGGATAGGCTTTGTTCTTCCTGCGGGGTGAGCAGTAAATGGACGTGGTTGGTCATGAGTATGTAGGCGTGAATGTCACAGCCGTGTGTGCCGCAAGCCAACTGGAGTTTTTCAAGGTAGAACCGGTAATCCGCGTCAGCGCAAAATATCTCGCTGCGATTATTGCCGCGCACAATTAAATGTTGGGGTTGCCCAGGTATTATGAATCGCGGTAAACGCGCCATTTGACACCCCCACTCTCGCTTTACGAAAGTGGCACTATACAACGGGTTCAATCAAAAATCAATCGAGTCTGACCCCATTGATTTTTGTGACCCCATTGATTTTTGAAATGCAACGGAGTTTTGAGGGGAGACCTCAGAGTCTGACCCCCATGGCACTCGGTTAAGGGTTTACACCCCCATAAAACAGCACGTGTAGGTTGGGTTAGCGATTTTATTGCGTAACCCAACACTGATGAAACAAGGCAGATTGTTGGGTTACGCTGCGCTAACCCAACCTACCAAACTGACGCAGAAACGGCGACGAATTG
>JAYUTK010000082.1:0-2134 GCA_043755195.1 Gallionellaceae bacterium | reverse complement strand
ACATCGTATTTCTCGCCGCGCTGTGCCGGCGCCGGATTGTGCGCATGGCAATCCAAGCACACATCGGCCTTGTGTGCCGGTTGTTTTAAACCCAGTTTCTTAGCAATCTCTTTAGATTTACTGTTTAACAAGACTGCATAGGCACGCGCGTGCTTGTCGGTGCGTATCCAAGTGACGTATTCATTCTGCAACACATTGGAATCTTTCCAGGTTTCAATCGAACCATGGCAAAGACTACTGGCGCAAGTGGCGACACCCAGAGATTTATCTGGAGCGTAGTGGGGTAACACGTTGCCAGCCAATGCAAACTTTTGCATCAACAGGCTCAGGAACAGTAGCGCCAGCAGATTCATTAAACGCATCATGGTTTCACCGTTGCAGTGGGTGCAGCTTTTACCGTCCAAGGTGAACCGTCCGGTTTTAAATAGAGTTTACGCTGCTCCTCAAGATTAAAGGGACGTGAGCCGATACGCCCGAACACCGCCACTTGGCCACCCGTTTCATCCACCGCACGATCACGCTCTAAACCACGCGACAAGGATAAGGCCGGACTCTTGGTTTTGCGCTGTGCAATCAGCTGTGGTTTGGGATCCGGGGTAAATCCATAAAACTTAGGCTGGGTGTCGGGTGCAGTGAGTTGCACGACTTTTAAGCCATTACGGCCATCCGCTACATAGGCGTATAAAGAAGCATTGGTGGAAGCCACGATCACATCTTTCGCGTCGTTCAATTGCCCATCTGCCGTAAACATCTGGTAGAACTTTGGCTTTTCTGGATTTTCAATGTCGATGATGGCCAGTCCTTCGCGCCCAGCGGCGACATAGGCAAAGGTCCGCGCGATATACACGCGATGCGCATCTGCCAACGGCACAAAGGCATTCGGTACCAACTTAGCGCGCTCGGGCAAAGTGATATCAATCATACGCAATCCCGTTTCATCGATCACCGTCAAATAGCGGAATTGCAAAGCGGTGGAGCGCACACCTTTCATAGGAATGACTTTGCTGACCACCGGTTTCAGTGGGTCATTTAAGTTCACAATCACAATGCCGGCATCTGCCGCAATATAAGCGTAATAACCGCCCATGGTGATGTGGCGTGCGCCGTTCAAAATACCCTTCTCATTCCAGGTCAGCGCGCGGGTGAGGAAATTATTGCGCGCTTCACCATCTTGCAAAGTATTCACATCCGTCAGGATTAAACCTTCTTTGGCATCCGTGATAAATGCGTAGTTGTAGATCGGATGGAAGGGCTGCTCTTGATTGTCTATGCGCATCTGATCGCCGTGATTCTTTAACGGCGCGATGGGTTGATTAGTGGGCAAAGCCACGCAAGTCGCATTCGGTGAGGCAATGTGCGTGTCCTGTCCTAATGGCGAGAATGGCGCAGAAATAATGCGTTGCGAAATACCTTTATTGGCAATCGAGGCGATGTCATACACGCGCATACCGCCAGTGCCTTCGGCCACATACAAATACTCGCCGCGCATCTGCAAGCACGAGGCTGAATCTTTGGTGGTGTGATGCTGCGCCTCCACCAATTCCTTGCCGTTCTTTTGATGTTTGGCAAACCAATCTGGGTAGGCGTAACGATGCAGGTAACTGCCGATCACCGCTTGCGGCTCGTCCCATTCCGTCACTTGCACCCCTTCAATGTGATTGGCTTCACCCACCCAAGCGTAAAAGCCCACGAAATTCACAAAACCGGTGCCGTGCAGCAACAGCTGCGCCATGATGGCATTATTGTCGTTGGCCGGTGACAAGTGGCAGTCATCGCAAGTTTTGGTTTCCGTTTTTCTTTCGGTATGCGGATAGTGCGGCGCGAAGGCTTGACTGGAAAATCCGCTGGCTGCGGTGGGTGGCTGCTGAATATAAATGCGTTCGCGATTGATGTTGGTGGACGACAGCAGCAACGCGGATGAAGAGCGAATCGGCGCAATCTTGCTGTCTTTGACGGGGCCGTGGATGCCCAGCTGGAACATATCGTCGCGCGCCACTTGCGGGTTGTATGTGGCATAGTTTCTGGTCTCGCCGCCTTCATTGTGAAGACGGTTAGTTTTCTCATTGGCTTCAATCGGCAAATGGCAGCCGGCGCAACTGGTGGTCCACGAGGTATGGCAGGTCTGACAAGAGAT
>JAYUTK010000081.1:0-40218 GCA_043755195.1 Gallionellaceae bacterium | reverse complement strand
GGCCAACATGAAAAAAGCGCAAGCGGAACTGGCTACAGTTGAGGTGGAAGGCCAGGCTGGCTCAGGCATGGTTAAGGTCATTATGACTTGCGCCAACGAAGTGCGTCGGGTGTCGCTGGATGATAGTTTAATGACGGATGACAAAGAGATGCTGGAAGATTTAATTGTGGCGGCGCTGAACGATGCCGTTAAACAAGCGGAAGCAGTCACTCAGCAAAGAATGGGTGGCTTCACGGCAGGCATGAACCTTCCCTTTTAATGAGCGAGCAAATAGAACAGACAGTACCAACCGGTGAGCGCTTGCAAAAATTGCTGGCGCAAGCTGGCGTAGGCTCGCGCCGCGAAATGGAAGAATGGATTACTGCGGGGCGTATCACATTGAATGGTGAAGTCGCCACCTTGGGTATGCGTGTAGTGGCAGGTGATGTGGTGCGTGTTGATAATCGCATCGTTCACTTTAAAGAGATGGGTGCCAGTCTGCCCAAAGTGTTGCTCTACCACAAACCAGAAGGTGAAATTGTGAGCCGCGATGATCCGAAAAATCGCGCCAATGTATTCGACAAATTGCCCAAGCTGCGCGGCATGAAATGGGTAGCCATAGGTCGCCTGGATTTCAATACCAGCGGGCTGCTGATTTTTACCACTTCAGGCGATTTGGCTAATCGGCTGATGCACCCACGCTTTGAGGTCGAGCGCGAATACGCGGTACGCACCCAAGGAAAGTTAAGCGAAGATCAGATGCGGCAGATGGTGCAGGAAGGCATTACGCTGGAAGATGGGCCGATCAAATTTGAAAAGTTGCTGGATGAAGGCGGTGAAGGCTACAACCACTGGTATCGTCTGATGTTGAAGGAAGGGCGCAATCGCGTGGTGCGCCGCACTTTTGAGGCGCTGGGTTTAACGGTCAGTCGGTTGATGCGTGTACGTTTTGGTATCGTCAACCTGCCGCCGCGCCTGAAGCGCGGCATGTTGGCTGAATTGGGATCGGGTGAGGTAACAGCCATTCTCAATTGGGTCGGTATGGAAATTCAGCCTGCAATAAAAAAATTGAGTGAGCCGATCATGCCGGCTAAAAAAATGGCGGTTGCAGAGAATACAGAAAAGGTAAGGCGTAATACTGGAAAGCGGACACCTCTAAGGGGCGCGTCTAAAGCTGGCAAAAAACACTAACTGATTATTTCTGATTATTTTCCCTATGAAAAAACAAGCACCCGTTTCAACCAACACCGTCTGGCACCGCGCTACTGTTACCCGCGCTCGCCGCGAAGCGAAAAACGGCCATCGTGGCGTGATCATCTGGTTTACCGGATTGTCCGGGTCGGGCAAATCTACTTTGGCGCATGCCGTCGAAGAAAAATTGCACCAGCTTGGCTGTCATACCTTTGTACTGGACGGCGACAATGTACGCCATGGCTTATGCGGCGACCTCGGTTTTTCACATGAGGCGCGCATAGAAAACATTCGCCGGGTGGGCGAAGTGGCCAAGCTTTTCATGGAGGCAGGCATAATCGTCTTGACTGCTTTTATCTCGCCTTTTCGAGCCGAACGCGAACGGGTTCGCGGCATGGTCGAACACGGCGACTTCATCGAAGTTTATTGCGACAGCCCTATTGCTGTGTGCGAAAGCCGCGACGTAAAAGGCTTGTATAAAAAAGCGCGCGCCGGGCAGATTGCCGAATTTACCGGCATTTCATCGCCTTATGATGCACCAGAAAATCCAGAGATTATTGTGAAGACGGGCGGGACAGAACTGGATTTTTGCGTCCATCAAGTTGTTGATGAAATGACGAAGCGAGGCATTATTAAACCATGATTAAACTCGGACTTAACATTGACCACGTTGCCACGCTGCGCCAAGTGCGTGGCACACGCTATCCCAATGTGTTGCAGGCAGCGCTGATAGGCGAGGCAGCAGGGGCGGATGCCATTACCCTGCATTTGCGCGAAGACCGCCGCCATATTCAGGACAAAGACGTAGAAATTTTGCGTGACATGCTGCAAACCCGGATGAATCTGGAAAGCGCCATCACCGACGAAATGCTAGCCATTGCGCTACGGATCAAGCCGCACGATGTTTGTTTTGTACCTGAGCGGCGCGAAGAACTCACCACCGAAGGCGGGCTGGATGTGCTGAAGTATTTTGACAGCGTACAGCGCGCTTGTGGACGCTGCGCCGAGGCTGGCATTCGAGTGTCGCTATTTGTGGATGCGGATGAAAAGCAATTGGATGCGGCACAGAAAGCGGGCGCGCCGATAGTAGAAATACACACCGGAAAATATGCAGACTCAGCCAGCGTGTCGCAACAAGAAAATGAATTGGCGCGCATCCAACGAGCAGCGTCACATGCCCATGCTTTGGGCTTGCAGGTGAATGCGGGTCATGGTCTTAATTACCACAACGTGCAGCCCATCGTTGCCATTCCCAATATCTGCGAACTCAATATCGGCCACGCCATTGTTGCCGAGGCTTTGTTCATCGGGCTGGAGCAGGCCGTGAAAAAAATGAAGGTGTTGTTGGCGGGTTAGCGTAGCAATTAATTTCTATTTGAAAATGACAATAATTAAATTATCGTAGGGTGGGCATGCTGTTATGCCCACGCCGATACCAAGCCGCGTGGGCAAACGACAAACCTGTTTGCACACCCTACGTTGTTGCACTTTCAATTTAGAAATGGAACAAGTTTTCTGTTTTGCATAAAGTAGGACAGGGGGGTTAATGATATTTGGGATCGGCACCGACATCGTTTCATATAGCCGAATTCACGGTTTACACGAAAAATATGGCGACCGTTTCGCGCAGCGTTTATTGGGCGCAAAAGAATTGCCTGAATTTTTAGCCAGCGCCGATCCGGCGCGTTTTCTGATGAAGCGTTTTGTTGCTAAAGAGGCTTTTGCCAAGGCGCTAGGTACTGGCTTGCGTTCCCAAGTAACCTTGCGCCGCATCATGGTCGAGCATGATGATCTGGGCAAGCCGCTGCTGGCTTTCGACGAGGTGCTGGCAAATTATGTGGCTCGCTTGGGGGTGACGCACCACCATCTCAGCATCAGTGATGAGCGCGATAGCGCAGTGGCTTTTGTAGTCTTGGAAAAAAATTAAAGGAAAGTTAATGGGACTCGGCCCGGTCATGCTGGACATCGCAGCTTACGAACTGACGGCAGAAGATGAAGTACGTCTGCGCCATCCGCTCGTCGGCGGCGTGATTTTATTTACGCGCAATTATCAATCGCCGCAGCAGTTAGCCGAGTTGACTACCAGCATTCGTCAGCTACGCAGTCCGTCTTTATTAATTGCAGTAGATCACGAAGGCGGCCGGGTGCAGCGTTTTCGCGCAGGTTTCACCCGTCTTCCGGCGATGCGCGAAATTGGAAAAGTATGGGACGGCCATCCCAAGCGCGCCAAACATCTGGCGCAGCAAACAGGTTACGTGCTGGCCGCCGAGTTGCGAGCCTGCGGTGTTGATTTCAGCTTTACCCCGGTGCTGGACATAGATTTCGGCAGCAGTGGTGTAATTGGAGACCGAGCTTTTCACTCCGAGCCACAGGCAATCGCCGAGTTGGCACACAGCCTGCTGATCGGACTGAGGCAAGGCGGTATGCCCACGGTGGGCAAACATTTCCCCGGCCACGGCTACGTGCGCGCTGACTCTCATCTGGAAATTCCTGAAGACAACAGGGACTATGCCGATATCGAGCTATGCGATCTCATCCCCTTCCGTCAATTAGTCAATTTCGGCCTGACCGCGATCATGCCGGCACATGTCATTTACACCAAGGTGGATAGTCGTCCGGCAGGCTTCTCCCCGGTTTGGCTAAAGAATATTCTGCGCGGTCAAATGGATTTTGAAGGATGTATTTTTAGCGACGACCTCAGCATGGAAGCTGCCAGCGTGGCGGGCGGTATCGTACAGCGCGCCGAGGCAGCACTGAACGCCGGTTGTGACATGACGTTGGTGTGCAACAATCCAGTTGCAGCAGATGAATTGTTAAATGGCCTGGTATGGGACATGCCCGCAACAAGCATGGCGCGATTGGCGCACATGCGTGGCCGACATCATGCCGAGTCGCTCGTACAGTTGCACGAACACGCCGACTATGTAAAAGCCGTGCATGAGATTGCTACGATAGGTTCGGGAACAGCGGAATTGCCGCTTGTGTAGTAGCTGTTTAGCAGGGAGGTGAAGCCATCACTCCCTCTCCCAAAGGGAGAGGGTTGGAGCGAGAGTTTCGGTTACACACCGCCCACTACGCTAATCGTTCCCAGCGTAGCCTTGCAGTTGTCGGATTCTATGGTTTCTATCTGCACACTTGGCACATCGGCACAAGCGCCAAGATAATAAACCCCAGGCGTCACCGTGCCGGGGATGGTAACCGTGGAGGTCGCCGTGTTACTCTGCCCAGCCAACAATCTGGGTACAACCCTCGAGCCAATCGCAATGTCTGCGGTGCTAATCGTGGCATCTGTGGATAGGTAGAACTTGACCGTGTTGCTGGCTGCTGTCATGTTGGTTGTGCCTACATTTCTCTCGGTGTTGAAGATGGTCAGGATTTTCCCCGCTATAGATGCGATATTGACCTCAGTCATACGCAAATTAACATTGCGTATTACATTAATGGTTGGGGTGGTTAGTCCGCCCCCAGCTAGCTTGCAGTTGTTGGCTTCGTTGGATTCCACCACTATTCTAGGTACGTCGGCACATGCGCCAACATAGTATATTCTGGGCGCTACGCCATAAGGCACAGTAACCGTAGTTAGTGCCAATGAGCTGGTCATCGTCCCTGTTAGGGCGGGTATAACTCTCGCGCCAGTTAGCGGAATATCAGCGGTGGTAATGGTGGTATCCAGTGACAAATAGAATTTGACCGTGCTACTTGCCGCCGCCCCTGCACCTAAATTTCGCACGGCATTGGAGATGGTGAAACTATGGCCTGCGCCCACAGCAGTGGCAGTTTTGCTTACGGTGCTCATTATCAGATCGGGGTAAGAGCCGCCACCATTAGGGTACACGGTCGCCGAAAAAGCCGAGCAGCCATTCGCATTGCACGCTTGCACATTGTAGCCAGGGGGCTGGATGCCAATGTAAGGAGGGGGGAAGTTATATTGAACAGTATCTATGTAGCTTGTGGCAGGTGGCGAACCTGAGATCGTCGCGATAAGAACTGGATTTGGAATTTGAGCAGTACAAACCATACCTGGTGGGCAATAGTATGGAATTCTTCTATAAATTTTGTAGTGAGTAACGTTCGCAGCAGTAGGAGCCGTCCAACTCAGGTGGTATTTGGATGTCGAAATGGAATAAACGATTAAGCCTGTAGGTGCAGGGGGTGCAGAACTTGCACCAGCCTGAATTGTAATCGTGAGTATCGCGCTGACAGTACCCGTCGCGTTAGTCGCAGTCACGGTGCCGCTGACTGTGTAAGCCGTGGTTGGTGTGCCCGAGATCACCCCAGTGGCAGCATTTAAAGCCAGCCCTTGCGGCAATACTGCACTCCACGTGTAAGGCGGGGTGCCGTTAGTGACCGATAAGGTGCAGTTAAATGGAACACCAACCGTCCCTCCTTGACATGCAGCAGGAATGGCAATCACTGGTGCAGAGTTAATCGTGATGGCCGCGCTCTTTACAGGATAACCACGCGAGCTGAAGACGAAGCTATAACTGCCAGCAGCCAGGTTGCCCAAGTTGTAACTATTGTTCAATGTAGTAATGACCTGTAGTGAAATCCCACCAACATTAACAAAAGACGCAGCTACATAGAACGTGTTGCCAGAGCGGGTCACCGTGCCCCAACTCTCTGCTTGGTAGGAAGCATCTGGGAATGGGCCTACTGATACATTTGCTCTGGTTGAGCCATCACTTGCCTGAACCATGCTGATGCTGGTTTGCTGTGCAGTTGGGATGAAAGGCTGGGGAGCAGTATTGACACTGAGATTGACAGTCTTGCTGACTAAAGTGGTAGCTGCATCTGTTACTGAAACAGATAATACATATGACCCACTGGTTAAAGGCGTACCAGAAACAATGCCGCTGGATGCATTGAGTATTAAACCCGCTGGCAATCCCGACACGTTCCAGGTGTAAGGTGTGGTGCCCCCGCTCGCTGCAAGCGTTGCACTGTATGCACTGCCTGCGGTGCCTTGTGGGAGCGAAGATGTGGTAATTGCCAGAGGAGGAGGACTGATCGTGAATGTGACCCCCAAAGTTGCGGTGCCACCTATCGGGCTTTGCGCATACACATAAACATAATTTGTCCCAACGGTAGTCGGTGTACCCGTAATTAACCCAGTGCTGGTATTCACGGCCAGTCCTGGCGGTAGGCCGGGCGCGCTATAGGTGCAGGGCGGCTCACTAGCACCGCAATAATTCGACACGATCTGGTAATTGAATAGATTACCCACTACACCGTTAGCGGAACTTGGACTCAAGATGAAAGGCGGAACCTCGCCCATGATCGTGAATGTAACAACCAAGCTTCCAGTTCCCAGTGAATTGGTGGCTCTGACGGTAGCAGCGTATATTCCCGCTGACGATGGCATGCCAGAAATCAGACCCGTGGTGGAATTCACTGATAATCCTGGCGGCAGACCAATTGCACTGAAACTGGTTGGGTTGTTGGTTGCCGTGATCTGATAACTGAATGGCCAACAAAGCACGCAGCTACTGACTGTGCTCGGGCTAATGATGAATGGTGGAGCGACAGGTGGTAGCGGAATTACGATATTGGAAGGTGTAGAGGCCAGCCCTGTGCCCACACCGTTGGTTGCCGTCACGGTGAAGGTGTAAGGCGTGCCGTTGGTCAGGCCTGTTACTGTAATTGGAGATGCTGTGCCTGACACTTCAGTACAGGTTGGACTGCATGACACGGTATAGCTGGATATCGCATCTCCACCATTGCTGGCAGGCGGCCAAAAATTCACAGTTGCGCGGGCATCACCTGCGGTGACCATGCTTATGGTTGGTACGCCGGGTATAGTCGCTGTTGGATTGATCGCAACAATAATGGAAAGCGCTGTGCTTAACGAAGTGCCAGCGGCATCCGTCACTGCCACGCTAAAACCATATGTGCCCACGGTAGTTGGCGTGCCGGAAATCACTCCGGTGCTGGTTCCAAGATATAAGCCTGGCGGCAAGGTCGTGCTCGACCAGCTGTAAGGTGGGGTGCCGCCCGTCGCTGCAAGTGTCTGGTTATAAAGTATCCCCACTGCGCCATCTGGCAGCGAGCTGGTTGTGATGTTCAGGTCTGATATCTTTGGACCACTAAGGCTGCCTGTTGCAGGCAGGGTAACGCTGGCTATGCCTTCCGAGGCAGTGAAGTAATAACTATGCGTACCTACGGCAAGCGAGGTAGTGTAAACATACTGCTCACCGTTGGTGTAGTTGCCATCACGCAAGGCAACTAAAGCTGAGGAATCAACACTCATAGCACTGCATGATAGCGCATCTATGCACACTGAAATTGCGCTTGGCCCGATATTGGCAGCATGTGAATAAACCACCTTATAGTTGATGGGCGTGCTTAAGAAGCCAGTCGCAGGTGACACACCCACCGTGCCATAACCAGTTCCGGTTGAATAAGAAAGTACAGGATACGCACTTCCCCCAAGCCCCAATACACCAACCGGACTCATCTGATTCACCGTTGTTCCATCCCCCAGTTGACCATTGGAGTTATATCCCCACGCCCTCACTGTGCCATCTGACTTGACAACGACTGTGTGGAAACCGCCAGCTGCCAACTCTGCTGCACTGTTAAGCCCTGGCACCTCCACTGGGCTCAGACGTCGGGTCAGAGTCCCATCTCCCAATTGTCCATAATTATTATCGCCCCACGCCATCAGGGTGCCGTCGGATTTGAGCGCCACGGAGTGATTGGCACCTGCAGCCACCGCAACGACGCCGGTAAGACCCCATACTGCCACTGGATTCCAACGTCCAGTCGTTGTTCCATCCCCGAGTGCACCTGTTACATTATTGCCCCACGCCACTACCGTTCCATCGGATTTGATCGCCAAGGAGTGAAAGCCACCCGCCGCCACAGCGGATACGCCGCTGAGCCCTACCACCGCCACCGGGCTTAAACGATTTGTCTGAGTTCCATCACCCAGCGCGCCGTACCAGTTATACCCCCACGCCAGCACCGAGCCATCCGCCTTGAGCGCCAAAGTGTGTACGTTACCCGCCGCCACCGCCACAACGCCAGTTAGGCTTGGTACCACCACCGGACTCAAACGACCCGTTGTTGTCCCATCTCCAAGTTGACCATGCCCGTTATTGCCCCATGCCAACACCGTGCCGTCCGCTTTGAGAACGACTGTGTGATTCTCACCCGCCGCCACAGCCACCACGCCAGTTAGCCCCGGCACCACCACTGGGATTGAACGGTTTGTCTTCGTTCCATCGCCGAGTTGACCTAGTCCGTTATAACCCCACGCCATTACTGTGCCGTCAAATTTGAGCGCCACGGTATGATAAGCACCCGCCGCTACTGCCACAATGTCGCTCAGCCCCGATACAACCACCGGGATTGAATAGCTTGTTGTCGTTCCATCCCCAAGTTGACCATATCCGTTACCGCCCCACGCCAGCACCGTGCCATCTGCTTTAAGTGCCGCAGAATGATATTGGCCTGCCGCCACCATTGGCGTAACCGCCGCCGCAAACGTAGGGACAAGCAAACCCAACAGAATGAAACAACGAATGATGAATATACGCATGGCAATCTCCTCGGTAGTTATTTTTTGGAACACAGGGTTATGAGTAGTCTATACAGGAACGTGAAAACTATTGCGGGTAAGCAGAGAAAAATAGGCGCGATGCAAGCCGGCTGGGAATGATCTTGAATAGCTATGGAATGGGTGTGGCGGAAGGGTGTGCGCCATACAAGCTTCATCGCTCGGACAAACAATGGCCTAGATAGCTTGGTTTGGCTTGGAAGCATTGCGCTACACCCCCTGCATAATTGGTTTTATTTTTTTATTTATGCCGCAAGATGCCACAAGGCTTATGTGCGTGTCAAACTATTTTTCCCACGCAATCCGCGCTTTGTTTCGCCATATTAAAGGTTTAGATGTTCGACTCCAGCGAACTCAAATAACGCTTCATGTTCTCCACATAACGCTCGGCATTATTATGTATAGCCGTTATTTCTTCCGTACTCAAAGTCCGTAACACCTTGCCCGGCGAACCCACAACGAGTGAATTATCGGGAATAACTTTGCCTTCGGTAATCAGGGCGTGCGCGCCTATCAGGCAATTTCGGCCAATGACGGCATGGTTGAGGATGGTGCTGTGGATGCCGATTAAGCTGCCGTCACCGATGGTGCAGCCGTGCAGCATGGCGAGATGGCCGACGGTGACGTTGCTGCCGACGGTCAGCGGTGCGCCGGGGTCGGTGTGCAGCACCGCGCCATCCTGGATATTGCTGTTGCTGCCTATGGTGATGGGTTCGTTGTCGCCGCGCAGCACGGCGTTAAACCAGATGCTGACGTTGTTGTGCAGAATGATGGTGCCGATGACGCTGGCATTGGGCGCAATGAAATGATGTTGTCCGTGCAGCTCCGGGGTACGTTGTTCTAAACGGTATTGCATTTCAGGATACCTTTAAGGCATTCGCTCCGGCCTGTGCAATCTGCCCATCTTCAAACGAACGCACACCGCTGATACCCAAGCCGCCGATGATCTGATTGTCTCGGGTGAGTGGTACGCCCCCTTCAGCCGGTATCACGCCGGGCAGGGCAAGATGAATTAACCGGCCGCCGAGCACTGCATCTTCAGAAGCCTTGGTAGGACGCTGGAATGCCACCGCTGCCCGCGCTTTTTTAATGGCCAATTTTATACTGCCGAACTGTGTGTCGTGACTGCGCTGCAAATAAAGTAAATGACCGCCGTCATCCACTACGGCAATCACTACGCGCCAGTGATTGGTTTTGGCAAAGGCTTCTGCCGCTGCGGCGATACGCTTGGCGTCATCCAGCGTTAGCACGGTCTTGCTAGTCATGCGTTCTGTGCGGAGATCATGTTGAATATGCGACCACTGACAGCATCTACGCTGCCTATGCCGGGGATGTTGATGTAACGGGGTGCGCGTGCGTCGCCACTTGATCCCCATGCTTGATAGTATTCAACCAGCGGTTTAGTTTGGTCGTGATAAATGGATAAACGTTTGGTGACCGTGCCCGCTTCATCGTCCGGGCGCTGTACCAGGTCTTCGCCGCTCACGTCATCTTTGCCGATAATTTTGGGCGGGTTGAAGGTAATGTGATAGGTGCGTCCGGATGCGGGATGTACACGGCGACCATCCATGCGTTGAACGATGTCGCTGTCGGGCACCTCGATCTCCACTACAAAATCAACATCTATCCCGCTGTCTTTCATGGCCTGCGCTTGTGGAATCGTGCGTGGAAAACCATCCAGCAGAAACCCTTTTTTACAGTCGGCTTGCGCGACGCGCTCTTTGACCAAGTTGATGATGATGTCATCCGACACCAATGCACCCGCATCCATGACCTTCTTGGCGGCTTTTCCTAGCGGAGTGCCAGCCTTGACTGCGGCGCGGAGCATGTCGCCAGTAGATATTTGCGGGATATTCAATTTTTCTTTAATTAAATTGGCTTGAGTGCCTTTGCCGGCACCGGGTGGGCCGAGGAGGATAATTCGCATAGTCAATGTGTTCCTGAAATGAAGCTGATTATTATACGCCCGCATCAAACAACTTGCGGGCAAGATGTAAATCCTGCTCGGTATCTACTCCGCTGGGCGGCGCATCCGCACTGATTATCACGCCAATTTTATAGCCATGATAGAGCGCACGTAGCTGTTCTAAAGCTTCTGTTTGTTCGATGGCAGCGGGTGCAAGTTGGCCAAAAGCGCGCAGAAAGCTGGCGCGATAAGCGTAAATACCGATGTGGCGCAGTGCCGTGAAGCTTTCCGGCAATGACTCCTTCTCAGCAGGGAAGAGGGTTTGTTGTGCAAAAATATCACGCGGATAAGGAATCGGTGCACGGCTGAAATACAGGGCATTCGCTTGCTTATCCAACACCACTTTTACAACATTGGGATTGCGTAAGGTCTGCTCGTCATGCACCGGGTGACAGGCCGTGGCGATTGCACAAAGTGGATTGTTGTGCAGGTGTTGCGCTACGCCATGAATAAGCTGGGGTGGGATGAGCGGCTCGTCACCCTGCACATTGACTACGATAGTGTCATCCGGCCATTGCTGCTGTTCCGCTACTTCGGCGATGCGGTCGGTACCGCTCACATGAGCAGCGTCAGTCATGCACGCTTGGTAGCCATGTTCATGTGCGGCAGCCAGAATGGAATGATGGTCAGTAGCAATCCAGATTTGTTGCGCGCCACTCTTTGCCGCCTGCTCAGCTACCCGCACCACCATGGGTTTGCCACCGATCAGCAATAGCGGTTTTCCGGGTAGTCGCGTAGAAGCAAGGCGAGCCGGGATAACAACGTGAAATGGAATCATCGCAACTGTTCGACTTCTTCCACTGTCAATGTGCGCGCTTCATCCGCCAGCATCACCGGAATATCATCTTGAATGGAAAAAGCCAGCCGATCTGCTTTGCAGATCAGCTCTTTGTCAGCCTTGCGGTAAACCAGCGGAGATTTGCATAACGGACAAACTAGAATATCAAGCAGCTTTGCTTCCATATGGGGTAATTTTCTCCAGAATGTGTTGAGTAAGTGCAGGATCAATCTGTGCATCAACGCGCAGTACCCAGCATTTTTCGGTGGCGAATGAAAGGCATTTTACCGCATCTTTTTCCGTCATGAGTATGGCATCTGCATCGGGGTAGGCCAGATCACTTGGCATATAGCGATGATGGTCTGGAAAGGGATGTGCTTGCACCTGCAATCCGAGTTGATTCAAGTGCGCGAAAAATCGCTGCGGGTGGCCGATGCCAGCGATGGCATGCACACTTTTATTTTGGAACTGGGTGTTTTGAAAATCGGCGGCGTGTGCGGTGGTATTTGGATTAAGCAAGTTGTAAAAAATTTCGCCGTGCAATTGCATGCGATGTTGCCCGGCCCGGACATCACCACCGCCATCGCCACCGTTAATGACCACTGCATCCACCTGTTTAAGGCGCGATGGTGGTTCACGCAAAGGACCGGCGGGCAGCAGAAAACCATTGCCAAAGCGACGCACGCCATCTACGACCGCAATTTCAAAATCGCGCTGCAAGCGATAATGTTGCAAGCCGTCGTCGCTCAGCAATACATCACATTCGGGATGCGCTTGCAGCAAGGCGTGTGCTGCGGCGGGGCGATCACGCCCGACCCACACTGGGCACAGCTTGCGTTGCGCCATCAGCACCGCTTCATCCCCCACCACTTTGGGGTCACTGAAATTGACGACTTCTTGCGGCGCACTGGCCGTGCCGCCATAGCCCCGGCTGATGATGCCGGGATGCCAGCCGCTATCAATCAATTGTTGTGCCAGCCACAAGATGAGAGGTGTCTTGCCACTGCCGCCGACGGTAATATTACCCACCACAATGACCGGTACGGGTAGCTTTTTGCTGGACAGAATGCCGCAGCGATAAAACCTACGGCGCGTGGCTGCTAACAAACGAAAAACAAGACTGAGCGGAAGCAGGATCAAATGAACCGGAGTAATGCGATACCAAAATTGCTCAAGTGTTTTCATCCTGCGCCGGACATAAGTTGGGGGGTAACGTAAAAGTAAGGGGCTGCGCGCTTTTTCGCGTCCCTCTTGCCTGCCGGGTTGAAGCGATCAGGGTTATTCGCAGCCACAATCAGTTTGGTGCCCATCTCGCTTCCACCAATCAAGACCGCCCATCAGCCCCTTTACTTTGAAGCCAAGCTTGGTCATGTTTAACGCACCTTTGGTCGAGGCATTACAGCCGATGCCATCACAGTATGTAACCACCAAAGCGGACTTATCGATTTGTTTTGTTGTCTCTTGATTCATTTTCCGGTGTGGCATATTTAGTGCTCCAGAGATATGCCCTTTTTCAAAAGCCTCCGGTGATCGGGCATCTACTACCACAATATTTTCTTTCGACTCCATCGCAACCTTTACGTCCCAAGAGTCGATCTCGAAGGCGAGCTTGTTTTCGTAGCGTCTTAACTTTTCATCCATGACGGCGATGCTCTCAATTTTGTGATGCCTAACGTAATGGAAGGGACTGCGCTTCAGCGCACTCCCAGCGTAGCGCGACATAACCGTTGATCGTGCAATTCGAGCCGTTGCGTGTCATATCCTCCCTATCAGGGCACATAAATATCATAGAAGCCGCCAGAATCTCCCACCTGTATGAACATTTCGCCAGCGGCATTAGCGGCGGCGGCACAGCCAGTTCGGAAATCATTACCGCCGAAACACAGTTCTCGGGTAAAGTTGGCGTTGTCAAAAACCTTGACCCATGGGCTCATTGTGCGGTTACGCAGGCTGACGCGATGGCTGCTGTGGGGCACTAGACCGGTGATTTTGTAATAACTCAGGGTGGCGCTGCGGTAGGTCTTCTGCCCCGCGTAAGGAGTTTTCAACGCAACCGGCACTGGCGCGGCGATGGTGCCTTCAGACTGTGGGGCGGGTCGCACCGCAAGATCAAAAAATGCACCGTAGTTGCTGGTGTAGAAACCGTTGGCGGCGACGTACAAGATGCCGCTGCTATCGGCGACACCCACGACCGAGGCCACGTTGTCGCTGGTGGCGCTCTGCGCTGTGTAAGTTGTAAAGACACTGTTGGGATAGATCGCCACCTGTCCATGATTAGTCAACTTGCTGAGTGATGCGTGGTAACTCGCTCCAGGGGTTAGGTTGCCTACCATGTAATAGCTCTTGCCAGCGCTGACCTGCCCCGAATACGGCAGCAATCCCGTGATGTCCAGAGGAGCACCCGTCATGCCGACGGCCACGGGGGCTGCGGTAACTTTAAGGGTGTAGCTCGCATCTGCCCAGGGTCGTCCGACCACCTTCAAATATAATGTGCCTGCGGAATTTGGCAGGGTTGAGCAACTGCGATTGACAGGCGTGAACCCTGATGCGTCTGCACACAAAACTGTGCTGAAAGCTGCATCAGAATAGGCGTAAATATCTACGGCATCATTCGGATTCTGCGCGATGACTGCGTAGCGATTGGTCGGGATAAGCCCAGTGACCTTGTAATAACTGCTGCCGCCAGTGCGTACCTTTCCATTGTACGAAGTGAGGCTCGTCGTGATATTAATCGGCGCGATGACCGTGCCCTCATTCATGATAGGCGTGGCTCCGCCAGTAACCGTTAAGGTGTAACTTGCGCCGTCGTAACTCGTCGTGGAGGCATAAACGGCAACATACAGCGTCTTATTAGAACCGCCTCCTTTAGATAGCGTCGTCGCCACACAACTTTCGTCGTACAGCCCAACACGCTGGGAATGGCACAATTTTGCAGTCATGGCGGCATCGCTGTACACCATGAGATCCACATCATCCGTAGTGTTGCTCAGGGCAACATTGTAAGTTGAGCCGCCCGCTAGCCCGGATACCACGTAGCGGCTTAAATTAGCTGTCGGGTAATTACTGACCTTGCCGGCGTATGGCGTAGCCACACTGATCGCAACGGGCGAGAGTTGTCCTTCAGATTTTAGCAACGACGGTGCCAGCCACAGTTTGTACTGCGTACCGGTGATGGACGATGGGTCGCCGCGTACTTCAATATAGAGCGTGCCCGACACCGGAGCTGGGGCTAGGCAATGATTGGTGACTGAAGAGGAAAATGGCGAGGCCGTAAACCAGCACTTTGCCGTTCCGCTGTAAGTGCTGTTGTCCCAAACATAGACTGACACATTTTTTGTGTAATCGCCGATGTGCGTCATGTAATAGTTGCCCGCCGTCAGGCCGGTAATCTTGTAATAGCTGGTGCGGTTGTCCACTTGTCCGGCAACGGGCGAAATGGATGTGGAAGTAGTGATGTCCACTGGTGCAGCCGAAGTGCCTTGCGGATTATTGGCATCGCCAAGATTCAAGGTAAACCAAGCACCATTTCCGCTGGTAGCGCTGCCGTCAACCTTGATGAACAACGAACCACTCAGGTTGGTACGACCGGTACTGATCGCATTGTAAGCAGTCAGGTTGGTGGATGATCCTGCCATCACGGCAACAGTATTTGATTCGTTACTGAGTAAAACTTTATAGTTCCAATCAGGCTTGAGGCCGTTGATGACGTAGTAGCTCGCCGAGCCATCAACCTGAGCGTTGTAAGGAACGGCAATTGCTTTAGGCGATGCGGCACTGCCTTCCGCCACGGGGGCAAGCACGACATCCAGCGTGTAAATTCCGCCGCTGGTAAGCGTGGGTACTTGGATATAAAGTTCACCGCTGCTGGACGCGGTAGTCACACACGACTTGCGTACCGGCAAGCTGAAATAATAAGGCATGGTGCACGCTGCACCCACAAATGAGCCGGTTGGAAATACATACGCCAGCAGGTTCTGAGTCGGATTATTCATGCGTACTTCATAGCGCACACCCGGCGACAGGCCGCTCAGCTTGTAGTAGCTGTCGAAGCGATTCACCTGACCGTTGTAAGGTGTGGTGATATTAACTGGGGCATCGGTGTATCCTTCGAAGACAAGCTCGGTACCCGTCGCGGGGGTCACGCTGATGCTGTAGTACGCACCAATTTGGCTCAGTGTCAGGCCGTTATTTGCGGAAACTTCGATATAGATTTTCCCTTCAAAATTGGCAGCGATGGGGCAGCTTTCGTCCAACCATACTGCGTTGTCAGAGGTGCAGTAGGCAAAGTCAAAATATTTGCGCTGATAAACACTGAGCACCGGGTTGTAGAGAACATTGCCGAGCGCCACCGTATACATTTGCCCCGGGGTGAGATTGTTAATAATGTAATAGCTTCTCGCTACGTGGCCGGTAGTGCCCTGGTAGGGTAGCGCAGTGCTAATGTCAAACGGCGTGACCGAATTTCCTTGGCCAACCGCAGCCGGCATGACCTTGAGCATGAAATTCGCACCACTTGTGCCGCTGACGCGAATGTATATTTTGCCGCTGCTATCGGGTGTGGTAGAGCACGCTTCGTCTGCCGTGCCAGGGCGGTCTGAGCTACACATCACTAACGTAAAATTGGGATCAACATAGCCATAGAGTGCGATGTCAGCCGTGGCTGCATAAACATAGATGGCATAAAACTGGCCTGTTGCAAGCCCATCCACCACATAGTAACTATCGCCACTGGTTAACGATGTGCTGTAGAGTTGGCTGGTGGTCATACCCGTAGGAGTATTTATCGAGCCGCCATCTAGCTTCTCCGATGAAGATCCACCGGAACATGCCGCCAGCAAGAACATCAAGATAGATGCTCTTAACCGCAGAAGTGCTTGACGCATACCTTAACCCCCTGTTTTATTTACAACGACTAAAAATTCAATTTCCCTCAATCGCCATGTAGATCAACAACACATTCGAGGATGGCGCGTACGCTTGCCATAGCCGGTTGCGCTACCGCAGCAACTGTTTCCATATGCACACCATCGTGGCTGCTGCCGCGTCCGGCAGCATGATTCACCACTACGGCGATGGCAGCGTAGCTCAGGCCCAGTTCTTTTGCCAGTGCGGCTTCCGGCATACCGGTCATGCCCACCATATCGGCACCGTCCCGTTCCAGGCGATTGATCTCGGCTGCTGTTTCCAGGCGCGGCCCTTGAGTGGCAGCATATACTCCACCATCAATACATTTCACCTTGGCCAGTTTGGCGGCCTGCAAAATTTTCTGCCGTAATTTTGGATTATAGGGTTGAGTAAAATCAATGTGTGTGACCGGATGTTCCCGACCATCGAAAAAAGTGAATGCGCGTCCGCTGGTGTAGTCAATAATCTGATCGGGTAACACTATGCTTCCCGGCGACAGGTCGGCGCGAATTCCGCCAACTGCTGCCACGGATATGACTTGCTTGGCACCTTGATCCTGCAATGCCCACAAATTGGCGCGATAGTTCACCTCATGCGGCGGAATAGTGTGACCATAGCCGTGGCGAGCGATGAACAGCACCTCGTGCTCGCGCAAACGGCCAAAGGTAATCGCGCCGGACGGCTCGCCGTAGGGCGTACGCATCACTTGACGATGTGTTATTTCCAGATTAGCTAACTGCGTCAGCCCTGTCCCACCAATAATTGCCAGCATTTTATGTCCTCTTAACTGCGTAAATCGCGGGCAAATTTCGCCACGCACCTTGTATATCCATACCGTAACCAAATACGAAACGATCTGGGACTTCTACCCCGACAAAATCGGGGCGTATAGGCTTGGCTTTCGCTTTATATTTATCGGCAAACACCGCACTATAAAACCCGCTTGCTCCTAACTCCAACACTCGCATTTTGATCGCGGCCATGGTCTCGCCTTCATCGAGAATGTCATCCAACACCAGCACCACCCTCCCCGCTAAATTTTCTCGCGGCTCTACTTTCCAGCGCAATGCTCCACCTTGTTGATCGTTACCATAACGCGACACATGCACATAATCAAATTCGAGCGGAAAATTCAGCAAGGGTAATAATTGCCCGGTAAATACAACCGCGCCGCCCATCACCGACAACACCACCGGGTGCATGTCCGCCAGCTTGATATTAATTTCGTGCGCGATGCGTGTCACGGCTGCTTGCACTTCAGTTGCCGTGTGTACGATCTCGGCTTGTTGTAATGCGTCTTGCGCCTGCTGCCTTAAAAGAGTCATTTTAGGGTAGCCAGGTAAGCGGCAAACCCATCACGCAGCTCAGGATGTTTCAGCCCATAGGTTACGGTCGCCTTGAGGTAACCCAGCTTGGAGCCACAATCATAGCGCGTTCCATTAAAACGATAAGCCAGCATTTTTTCTTCTTTGATCAACGCCGCAATGCCATCCGTTAACTGAATTTCACCCCCCGCCCCCGCCTGTAAATTTTCCAGGTGATGAAAAATACGCGGTGTCAGGATATAGCGCCCAACGACTGCTAGTGTGGAAGGAGCAGTTTCAGGGCTGGGTTTTTCCACGATGCCGTGCACCTGCTCCAACCCTGCTTGCACATGACTGCTGCTCACAATGCCGTATTGCGCGGTCTGCGAACGCGGCACATCTTGCACCCCCAACACTGAACAATAGTTCTGCTGATAAATATCTAGCATCTGTTTGATGACGGATACTTCAGCGTCTATCAGGTCGTCGGCCAGAATGACGGCAAATGACTCATCCTGCACCACCGGCTGTGCGCATAACACGGCATGCCCCAAACCCAAGGGCTCGGACTGACGTATGTAGATGCAGTTGATATGCGCAGGAATCACTTCGCGTACCAGGCGTAGCAATTCCGCTTTGTGACGCATCTCCAACTCAGCTTCCAGTTCGTAGGCTTTATCAAAATGATCCTCGATAGCGCGCTTGTTGCGCCCGGTAATAAACACCATGTCGGTAATGCCTGCCGCCACGGCCTCCTCCACCGCATATTGAATCAGCGGCTTATCCACGATAGGCATCATCTCCTTAGGGCTGGCCTTCGTCGCCGGCAGGAAGCGGCTGCCCATGCCGGCAACGGGGAATACGGCTTTAGTTATTTTTTTCATTTTTTTCCAGTAGCGTTAAAAATTGTTGCTCATTCAGCACCGCAACACCCAGCTCATTGGCCTTGTCCAGCTTGCTGCCGGCTTCGACTCCGGCCACCACATAAGTGGTTTTTTTCGATACGCTGCCGCTCACTTTTGCGCCCAGCGCTTCTAGCTTTTCTTTAGCTTGTTCGCGTGACAGCGCCGTCAGTGTACCGGTCAGCACGAACGTCTGGCCAGTCAATGGTAAAGTCTGAACCAGCTCGCCTGCTTGTTCTGCCCAGACAATTCCGCTCTGGCGTAGCTGCGCGACCACTACACGATTATGCGGCTCGGCAAAAAATGCGGCAATACTTTGCGCCACTATTGGCCCCACGTCCGCAACTTGTTGCAAGCGGGCTGTGTCTGCTGCCAGGAAATTATCCAGCATCCCAAAGTGTCGTGCCAGATCTTTCGCGGTCGTCTCGCCCACATTGCGTATGCCCAGTGCATAGATAAAGCGTGCCAACGTGGTGCGTTTGCTGCGCTCGATTGCATCCAGCAAATTGCGCGCCGATTTTTCGCCCATGCGCTCCAAATTGGCCAGGGTCTGAAAATCCAGTTGGTATAAATCGGCTGGAGTATGCACCAAATTCATATCCACTAATTGCTCCACCAGCTTATCCCCCAAGCCCTCTATATCCAAGGCGCGGCGGCTGGCAAAGTGCAGCAGCGCCTGCTTGCGTTGCGCCGGGCAGAACAGCCCGCCAGTGCAGCGCCAATTCGCCTCGCCCTCTTCGCGCACAATGGCACTGCCGCATTGCGGGCATTTTCCGTGCAAGCGTTTAAATAACTCAAAAGGTTCGCCTGCGTTTTTTGGGCGGCGCTCCAGCACCACGCTCACCACCTCCGGAATCACATCGCCCGCGCGGCGCACGATCACCGTATCGCCGATACGCACATCTTTGCGCCGCGTTTCGTCTTCGTTGTGCAGCGTGGCATTGCTAACCGTGGTGCCGCCGACGAACACGGGTTCCAGCTTGGCCACTGGCGTGAGCTTGCCAGTGCGCCCGACCTGAATGTCAATGTCGCGCACCACCGTCATCTGTTCTTCAGCCGGGTATTTGTGCGCCACTGCCCAGCGCGGTTCGCGCGTCACAAAGCCGAGCCGTGCTTGCAAAGCCAGGCTGTTGACCTTATACACCACGCCATCTATATCAAACGGTAACTGGTCGCGTATCGCTGCAATGCGGCGATGAAATTCCACCAATCCTTGCGCGCCCTGCACCACCGCACGCTCATCGCTCACTGGCACACCCATCACGGTCAGAGCATCCAGCACGGCACTGTGTGTGGCGGGTAATGCCCAACCTTTCGTCTCACCCAAGCCATAGGCAAAGAACGACAGCGGACGGCGTGCGGCCAAAGCCGGATCAAGTTGACGGAGCGTGCCCGCTGCACCATTACGCGGATTCACCAACGTAGCCAAGCCCTGTTCGCGCTGACGTTCGTTGTACCGCTCAAAATTTTTACGACTCATATAAGCTTCGCCGCGCACTTCCAGCACAGGCACAACGCAACCATTCAGCCGCAAGGGGATGGATCGTATCGTACGCACATTCTGCGTCACGTCCTCGCCAGTTTCGCCGTCGCCGCGCGTGGCGGCCTGCACCAGCACGCCGCGCTCGTAACGCAGATTCACAGCGAGACCATCAAATTTTAATTCGCTAGCGTATTCGATAACGGCATCCGGCTCGCCCAACTCGCGCCGCACTCGCGCATCGAAAGACATTGCGCCTTGATCGCTGATGTCAGTTTCGGTGCGGATCGAGAGCATGGACACGGCATGACGCACTGGCTGAAAGCCATCCAGCGGCTTGCCACCGACACGCAATGTAGGCGAATCAGCAGTCAGCAATTCGGGGTGTTGGTCTTCCAGTGTTTGCAGTTCGCGGAACAGTTTGTCGTATTCCGCATCGGGAATAATCGGTGCATCCAGATCATAGTAAGCATGGTTGTTCCGCTCGACTTCGGCGCGCAATTGCGTAATACGTTTGGCCGCATCCATCAAGAAAACAATCTGCGTGCCTGAGCGCTGCCGGGGATAACATGACCCTCCAGCATCTTGCCTTCAATGGCCGAGATTTGCTCACGGATGAGCGCGATGCCCGGCTCACTTAATGCGACATGGTGATCGTCTTTCACGTCAGCCCCTAGGTCATGTGCCAGTTTCTTAGCCAATTCCACCATATGATCGAAGCATAAAGTGGGCAGATCCACGCAAGGCACATCCAGCAACAAGGTCAGCCCGCCGACTCGATGCTGCTCAATGGAATAATGTTGGAATGGCGTGTTGTCAAAATTACCCAGACTGAATAAGGTATATCCTTGTGGATCGCGCATGTGAAATAAACCATCCGGCTGCAAACTCAAACCATGCTGCCCTGCCCAATGAGCAACTTCACTGCCGGATAACACCCTCCCGTCACGGGGGAAAATATTCAAACCCGTCATTTGATCCACCGAAGCACAAAATTTATCCAATGCCAGCGCATGTACAAAAGCTTCAGCGACATCGGGCAACACCACATCGGCCTGCAACTGAACAGCGATCATGCGCGCCAAATCCCGAAAATCCGCAAGCCTGGCTTCGCTCACTGCACCAGCACGATCAACCAACTGCAATGCCAGCTTGAAAGCCGCATAGGGTAACCGGCTTTCGGGAATAACTTTCTCCCATTCCCCACCCGCAACATTCAGCCCATACACATGGACACTCTTGCCAAAATCGAAGCGTTGCTGCCATAGCGTAGTGAGCGCATCGGCTCCAGCCAGACCTTTAGTGGTAATGACCGCAACATAGTCGGTAGATGAATCAACCAGCATGCTTTGATTGTCTGACTTATGGATGGTTTGCGGAGTGCTAATGCTTTGGTCGGATGACAATACATGACTGATGTTGCCATCGGCCTGCAACTCGTCTGACAAATTCTCCGCGTCCAGGTTTTCGGAATTTGGTTCTTTGGGAGATGAGCGATAGAGTGCATCTTCATTCGCCTGTTGAAACACCGCGCCAAATTTGCGCCGATACTGGCGCTGTTGCCACCCGCTATAAGCATATACCGCCAACACCACGACCACGCCCAACGCTAGCAGGCTAATCTGTAATTCGTTCATTATGTTGAACCTAAGAGTCTATCTGCCGAATACCCTAGATTATCGCAATTGCCTCTGAAAATGGCAAAACAATCCGACCTAAAGTTTAAGGTGTCCTGGCTCAAGACATTCTTTCGCACACAAGCAATCATTTACACAAGCATTTTAAAGTTACAATAGACACTATGGGCATCCCTCAATCCAAACACATCGGATCAGTGTCGAATGGAAGACAGTAGCAAAAAAACGATCGTCTGTAGCGTATTTTTCCTGGATATAGCTGAATATTCCAAGAGGTCCGTTTCTGAGCAGATACTTTTGAAGGAAAGCTTCAATGCTTTTTTATCAACCGCCATTCTTGAAGTGCCGGTTGATGATCGCATCATTCTGGATACCGGGTCTGGCGCAATCATCAGTTTTTTAGGTCCTGTCGAGGATGCACTGAAATCGGCATTGATTATGCGTGCGAGCTTACTCGGTGCGAGTACGCGCATGGAACCACCGCTCTTGGTGCATATGGGCATCAACCTCGGTCCGGTACGTTTGGTCAAAGACGCAAACGACCTGCCCAATATAGTCGGCGATGGAATTAATGTGGCGCAGCGTGTGATGGGGTTCTCAGACTCAGGACAAATACTGGTTTCGCGCAATTACTATGAAGCTATTTCTACTCGGTCGAAGGAATACGCCGGCATGTTTCATTACGAAGGCCCACGCACCGACCAGCATGTGCGCGAACATCATATTTACGCAATTGGTTATCCGGGAGAATTTACTGCGACTTTGCAGCACTTAGCGCTTGGTGCCAAAGGAACGGTCACGACCCGTTTGGATCGCTTGTTGTCAGATGCCCAGTATTACATTCGGATTGCCGAGCTGCGACTGATAGCTTGGGCGCGACTCGCCTTTACTCTTTATCGCACCGCATCTTTTCAGCGGCGCGCCCTGTACCTAACCATATTGACTATGCCGTTGGTCATGCTGGTGTTGCTGGCAATGAATGCTGTGCGAAATCCTGCTACCCCTGCACTACCCGTAACAGAAACACCAATGAACATTGCAGCTCCGGCTAAATTGCCAGAACAGTCAATGCCAAATTTAACCGCACAAACTGAAACAAAAAAATCGCAACCTAAGCAAGAAAATGTCCGCACAAAAAGCGCCCGTGTTCGCACCCTAGAAGAAACTACTGCAATCCATACCGGCGCTCCAGCGCGGGTCAGCCTAGCAGTCAGTCCTTGGGGGGAAATATATCTGGATGGTAGAATACAAGGTGTCAGCCCTCCGTTGACTGCGCTAGAGGTCATGCCAGGAACGCACGAAATCGAAATTCGAAATACCACATTTCCATCTTTAAATCAGGTATTTAGAGCAAAGTCTGGCGAAGTAATAAAGATACAGCATAAATTCAAATAACTTGTTAAGTTTGGAGTTCAAGATGTCGGCTGCGCGTATGTTGTTGTTAGGAATGTTGATGGCACTCTTACTGACTGGGTGCAAAACACCGGGACTATTTAAGGGGTCGGGACAGAATGGCCATGCCGAGGAAGACTTGGCGCAAGCCATCAAAATTTATGAGGATGGAGATTACACAACGGCCGCAGTCATTTTTCAACATGCGCTGCAAAACGGTTTGAGCAGCAAGTATGACCAAGCGCAGGTTCATAAATACTTGGCTTTTATTCATTGTGTTTCGGATCGTGAAAAGCCATGCCATGATGCATTTAAAAAGGCATTTGAGATAGACCAAAATTTCAACCTGCTACCAGCAGAAGCAGGGCATCCAGTATGGGGTCCCGTGTTTCGGTCTGTGCAAAGTAGCAAGCGTTAAAAAACTTTTAATCAACAATCACCATGATCAATCAGTTGGGACGATACGAGATAGTCGGCGAGCTCGGACAAGGCGCGATGGGCGTTGTCTATAAAGCTCGAGACCCACTCATAGATCGCATAGTCGCGATTAAGACCATCAACCTGAGCCTGGCTTTGGATGAAATAGAAGAGTACGAGGGGCGCTTCTATCAGGAGGCGAAAGCGGCGGGTCGCCTGAGTCACCCTAACATTGTCACGATTTATGATGTGGGCAAGAGCGATAGCATTGCCTACATTGCCATGGAGTTTTTAGAAGGCCGCGAGCTCAGAGACATCCTCAATGATGGCCAGTGTTTGCCGGTTGATGAGGTGCTTGCCATTGTCATGCAAGTAGCGCGGGGCTTGGCATACGCCCATGAAAAAGGGGTGGTACACCGCGATGTAAAGCCATCCAACATAATGATAATTCATGAAGGCCACGCCAAAATAACTGATTTTGGAATTGCGCGTATGTCATCTGCCGGCATACGTACGCAAACGGGCATGGTGCTTGGCTCGCCCAAATACATGTCACCGGAACAGGTGATGGGCAAGCAGACTGACCAGCGTTCAGACATATTCTCGCTCGGCGTCATGTTGTATGAAATGCTTACTGGCAAAGCACCGTTCGTCGGCGAAAATGTGAATGCCATTATGTATCAAACTCTGAATGCCACGCAAACCCCGCCTGGCACCATGAATCCGCAAGTGCCCGATATGTTGAATTTTATTGTGGCCAAGGCGCTGGCAAAAGGGTTGGATAACCGCTACCAGAATGCCAAGGATTTCGCCAATGACTTGCGCGCTTGCCGGGACGCTCTGCCGCGCTCCGGCGTGCGGACTGATATAAGCAAACCACTCCCTATACCCACAACCAAACTACCGGATGCAACGCATACCACCAGACGTGAGGATGCAGGTGCGGATGAATCCAAACCCGTTGCAACGATGGGCTTGTCTACAGATTTTGACTCGTTTGGTGCGACTATGCGTTTAGCGACACTGACCAGCTCTGGCGAGGAATTGGAAGCGCTTTCCCAAACATTAAAAATGATACGCCCCAGCATAGACGCTATCAATCAAGCCAAGCCTGCCACTAAATTTTCTAGCGCCAAACCGACTCCCGTTTCTGCACAGGCACAGCAAAATATCATTGGCCATGCCGCCGAGAAAAATGGCTGGTGGTTGCCTATTCTGATCGTGTCACTCGTGTTGTTGAGCCTAGCTACTATTTTTCTGTTGCGCTGATTTTTTTGCGGGACTTTTAGCTGTGCAGCGGCAATTTAATCTTCAACCATCTGCTTATCTGGCCATCACGCTCATCGCAATACATGGCGCTGCCGTAGCAGCGCTGTTGGCACTGGCTTTGCCATTTTGGGCGCATGGGTTGCTGATTCTGCTTTTACTGGCTAATTTACTACATCACTTGTGGCGCAACGCTTGGCTGTCTGCGCCATCATCTGCCGTAGCTGTTCTATTTGATGGGGACAGAATTGTATTAACTCAACGCAGTGGCATACAAGTAGTTGGCAAGCTCTTATCCCACAGTTTGATTACACCCTTCCTGACGGTGCTAAATATATTACCGAACAATTCATTTCACGCACACAACGTGATCATTTTTCCAGACAGTCTGGATGCGGAGTCTTTCCGCCAGCTAAGGGTGAGCTTAAGGTGGCGACACTGATGGTCACCTCTAAAAATCCAAACTCCGTTGCAATACGGCGTTGCTCCAAAAATTTTAACGCTTACATATCAAACATATGCGGCGCGCTAAAATTTTTCTCGCGCCTTGTCTTGCTTAGGATTTAAATTTTTAGAGGCGGCCGGCAGCTTGTGACAACGGATCGAGCACGGTAGCGTTTGCCTGCGGCAAGGTGTCTGGATAATCTTTACTGTAGTGCAAACCACGACTTTCGTGCCGAGCCAGCGCGCTTTGCACGATGAGATCGGCGCTCATCACCAGATTACGCAGCTCCAGCAAATCGGCAGTCACATGGAAATTTGCGTAATACTCATTGATTTCTTCATGCAGCAATCGAATACGGTGCTGTGCGCGCTGCAAGCGTTTAGTAGTACGCACGATGCCGACATAGTCCCACATAAAACGGCGTAATTCGTCCCAATTATGCGAGATGACAATCTCCTCATCCGCATCAGATACTCGACTTTCATCCCACTGAGGCAAGGAGACAAACGGGCTGGTTGGCTCGCCTAAAATGTCCCGTGCCGCCGTTTCAGCAAACACCATGCACTCCAGTAGTGAATTGCTGGCTAAGCGATTGGCGCCGTGCAATCCGGTATGTGCAGTTTCACCCACGGCATAAAGATTGGCCAAGTCAGTGCGCGCATTCAAATCAGTGATCACGCCCCCGCAAGTGTAGTGCGCTGCCGGCACCACCGGTATCCGTTGCGTTGCGATGTCTATACCCAACGTCAAGCAGTGCGCGTAGATGGTAGGGAAATGTGCTTGCAGAAATTCTCGCGGCTGATGCGTAATGTCCAGATAGACGCAATCCAGCCCGCGTTTTTTCATTTCAAAATCTATCGCGCGCGCCACGATGTCGCGTGGCGCAAGCTCAGCGCGCTCATCATGCCACGGCATAAAGCGTGAGCCATCAGGTAGTTTAAGGATGCCGCCTTCGCCACGTACCGCTTCAGAAATCAGAAAAGATTTGGCGTGCGGGTGATACAAGCAGGTAGGATGAAACTGCACGAACTCCATATTGGCCACACGACAACCTGCACGCCAACCCATGGCTATGCCATCGCCAGTAGCAGTGTCAGGGTTGGTGGTATAGAGATACACCTTGCCAGCGCCACCAGTAGCCAAGATGGTGTTTTGGGCGGCGACAGTAATGATTTCTCCACTGGCAGTATTGAGCGCATAAGCACCATAGCAGCGGTTGTCACAGTAGCCAAGCTTGCTGCCGGTAATCAGGTCTATGGCAATGGTGTGTTCCAACAATGTAATGTTGGGATGTGCCAACACCTTGTTAGCGAGTGTTTCTTGCACCGCATGGCCAGTTGCATCTGCAGCGTGAATAATTCGGCGGCGGCTGTGCCCCCCTTCGCGCGTCAAGTGGTAACCTGAGTCAGTAGCTATATCTCGAGTAAATGGCACACCTTGGGCGATTAACCAATCAATTGCTGGTTTGGCATGTTCAACAACGAAGCGCGTGGTGGCGGGGTGACACAGGCCAGCACCTGCAGTCTGTGTATCTTGTATATGCTCAGCCAAGGAGTCCTCTTGCGACAATACTGCTGCAATACCACCCTGCGCCCACGCGCTGGCACCTTCAAGCAGTGTTTTTTTGGTGATGACAGCGACTTTTTGCTGGTCAGCAAGCTTTAGAGCCAAAGACAACCCAGCGAGTCCGCTACCAATTATTAAAGTGTCAAATTGCATTAAGATTACCTATCGCACCTTGTTCCGATCATTACCCGTGAAGAATAGCAAATTTCTCCTGCTTTCTCAGTTAATAATTGACTAGCTTAGTAAGTGGAACTAATTTTGTGACAATATGTCAACCCAGCCGAATGTTGGGTCAAGGTAAATTTGTTCTTCAAATAATTATGTTTAAAATCAATAAATGTAGGGTGGGCACGTTTTTGTGCCCACGTGGTTACCAATCCGGGTGGGCAGACGATAAAGCTGTCTGCCCACCCTACGATTATTTGGAGAACAAATTTACCCTGAATGTTGGGTGAATGGCTGACACCATACTGTTTTGTCCGGTTATACTAGCGCGCCGAGTTAGATCGGCATAATTTACGAGGCAGGACAATAGGGAATGGACGATCGGGAAGTCGATCAGCAATTAGTTGAACGTGCTCAGCGTGGTGACAAGCATGCGTTTGAATTACTGATAATCAAGTATCAACGTCGGCTAGCCCGTTTAATTTCGCGCTTCGTGCGAGACGGTGCGGAGGTCGAGGATGTGACCCAAGAAGCTTTTATCAAGGCATATAGAGCCTTACCTGGGTTTCGTGGGGAAAGTGCATTTTATACATGGCTATATCGCATTGGAATCAATACCGCTAAAAATTATCTATTGGCGTTTAAACGACGAGTGCCAACTACGACCATTATTGATTCAGATGAGGCTGAGAATTTCGAGGAAGCAAGCCTATTGCGAGAGGTTGATACACCCGAAAATGAATTGATGAGTAAACAGGTGGTCAATGTAGTGAACTCATCTTTACTGCAATTGCCTGATGATTTACGTATTGCCCTCAGCTTGCGAGAAATTGAAGGTTTGAGCTATGAAGAAATTGCAGATGTAATGAACTGCCCTATCGGCACCGTGCGTTCCCGTATTTTTCGTGCACGAGAGGTCATTGCGGAAAATTTACGCCCACTTTTGGGCACCAATTCAGACAATAGGTGGTAAACATGAAACAGCATATTTCAGCATTGATGGATGGTGAGTTGTTTGATGATGAAGCCGATGAATTATTCGACAAATTAAAAGCCAACCCTGAAGCACAAGAAGAGTGGCGCATGTATCACCTAATCAGCGATGTACTGTACCAACCGGGACGCTTGCGTATTGATATTAGTAAAACCATGCGAGAGCGACTACAGGCCGAACCAACAGTACTGGCTCCACGCCGCACAGCCACTCATAGTGCGCGATGGTTTGCCCTATCCGCCGCCGCATCTGTACTGGCCATATCGCTGGTGGCCTGGCTATCCATGGAAATGAGTTCGAATTCATTGCCGCAGATGGCCTCAGCACAGCAACTTGCTACGCTCCAAACTGCCAGCCTACACCTTAACACCAACCTGCCCAGCAATAGCGGATTGAATGATTATCTGATAGCGCATCAAGAATTTTCCCCCAGCATCAATATGCAAGGAGCAGCCTCCTACATGCGCACCATGGCAAGGCAATAGTACAAACATGGCCACCACCAGTCCAAACTCTATCGTGACACTGCGACGCTTCAAAAATTTTAATCTTTATATTTCCGTCATGCGCCCTGCTGAACGATCAAAAAACATGCGGTGCTATAAATTTTTATCGTACCTGCCTCGTTTAGGATTATAAATTTTCAGAGGCGTCCTTATTGTGATAAACCGTCTATCTTTATTTTTTGCCTTGCTGCTGGCTATAACCCCCGGCGCTATTGCCGAACAGTTAGATCAAAAAGATCTAGATAAGCTTACGGCTATGACATTTGCCGCGCACCAGACCAATTACACAGGCGTTTTTATCTACCAATATGGCAACCACGTTGAAACGTCGCGAATCACACATATTTCAGATAGAGACGGCGAACATGGAAGATTAGAGGGACTGGATGGGGTCAATCGCGAAATCATTCACAACAACAATCAAGTGTGGAGCTACTTGAATGGTCACCAAGTAAGCGTGGAAGAACGCCGGGGGCGTCGGTCGTTTCCTGCACTGTTGCCGGAGCAAATATCGGTATTAAACGAGAGTTACCAGATCAAAAAAGCGGAAGCAGAAAGAGTAGCCGGTTTACCAACGGATGTTTTTATTTTTCAACCCAAAGATAAGTCACGCTACTCTCACAAGTTATGGGCACACAACGATTCTGGTTTATTGCTTAAAGCTGCCGTACTGGATGATCGTGGGCGCATCATTGAGCAATATACCTTTACCCATTTAACTATAGGCGGGAACATTGATCGCAAATGGATTACCCCAAACAAGCCAAACAATTCATCTGTAAACTACCACACACACCACCCCTATTCAGCCCCCACACCTAAAACAGAGCTAACCGTCCATAACAGTGGATGGCAGATTGGTTTACTCCCACCCGGATTTAAGAAAACCATGGAAGTACGCCGCCCGCTGCACGGCAATAAAACACCCGTTACTCATTTAATATTTTCCGATGGGCTTGCGGGAGTTTCCGTTTTTATTGAGGATATGACGGGAGAAACAAAAGTAATTACCGGCTTGTCTAGCCAAGGCCTACTAAATATTTACAGAAAGATAAACGGCTCCAACTTGGTAACTGTAGTCGGTGAAGTACCGCCGAGGACAGTCATGCAAATAGCAGATTCAGCACGTTACAAAGGACATTAAACGAGGACAGCACATGTTAAAAAAATTATGCGCGATTGCGCCAATAATTATTTTTTCGCAGCAAATTTCAGCCACCGAATTACCTGACTTTACCGAAATGGTAGAAAAACAAGGGCCGATGGTAGTCAACATTAGCACCACTCAGACTCTGAGTAAAAATCAGGCCTTGCGTGGCATACCAAAATCCAAAGGGGACGACCCCTTCGCCGAATTTTTTCGTCGCTTTGAGCCGCCTGTTCCGCACGATCAAGAAACACAATCACGTGGTTCTGGTTTTATTATTAGTGACGACGGTTATCTGTTGACCAATGCCCATGTGATAAGTGATGCAAATACCATTACTGTGCGCTTAACCGATAAGCGTGAATTTAAGGCCAAGGTAGTTGGCACTGATAAACGTACAGATTTAGCATTGCTCAAAATTGAAGCAAATGGATTACCTAAGATAGTTAAAGGCAATCCAAATTTGCTAAAAGTCGGCGAATGGGTCATTGCCATAGGCTCACCGTTTGGCTTTGACAGTAGCGTAACGGTTGGCATCGTAAGTGCAAAAGGGCGCTCTTTGCCTCAGGAGAGTTATGTTCCCTTCATTCAGACTGATGCTGCTATCAACCCAGGAAATTCTGGTGGGCCGTTATTCAACATGAAGGGCGAAGTAATCGGCATCAACTCTCAGATTTACACACGAACCGGCGGCTTCATGGGGCTGTCGTTTGCTATCCCCATTGATGTTGCTATGGATGTAGCAGATCAATTGCGTACGACCGGCAAAGTAACGCGCGGGCGTATAGGCGTGGTTATCCAGGAGGTGACGCTGGATTTAGCGGAGTCTTTCGGACTGAGCAAGGCGACAGGAGCATTAATCAGCAGTGTCGAAAAAGGAGGCGCAGCTGACAAAGCGGGCATACAAGTCAGTGATGTAATTCTACAATTCGATGGCAATACAGTCACATCGTCCGTTGACTTGCCGCGTATTGTGGGTGCCACTCGACCAGGAAGCAAGGTCACCGTGCAACTGTGGCGCAAGGGCGAAAGCCATGATATTAAACTGACCGTAGCTGAAATGCCCAATGATAGGGCAGAGCAATCTGGGAATAGCCCCAGCAAATCCGAAACCGGTGAAAGTGTTACCCGCTTAGGATTGGTGCTGAGCGAACTGAGTGACGAACAGAAGAAAGCACTGAAAGTTGAAGGTGGACTATTAGTAGAGGAGGTTAAAAGTATTGCCACACGCGCAGAATTGAGTCCTGGTGATGTTATTTTGGCCTTAGGCAATATTGAACTACACTCTCTCGACCAATTCAATGAAGCGCTGAAACAAGTGCCCAACAACCGCAGTATCGCTTTGTTGGTACGCCGTGGAGAAATGGTGTCGTATATTGCTATCAGGCTGGACGAAAAATAACACCTAAATCTGCGCCAGCAGACACTGTCAAAATCGGCTAGAATCTGCGTCCTTTGAAATTCAGTCGGTTTTGACCGTGCGTCCCCAAGTTTAATGCAATTCATCCGTAATTTTTCCATCATCGCCCACATAGATCACGGCAAATCCACACTAGCTGACCGCATCATTCAGTTGTGTGGCGGTTTGTCTGATCGCGAGATGGAGGCGCAAGTGCTCGACTCCATGGATCTGGAGCGCGAGCGCGGCATCACCATCAAGGCGCAGACGGCTGCGCTGCGCTATAAAGCGCGCGATGGTCAACTCTACCAGCTCAATCTGATTGATACGCCGGGGCATGTGGATTTCTCCTACGAAGTATCACGTTCGCTGTCTGCTTGTGAGGGCGCATTGCTGGTGGTGGATGCGTCGCAGGGTGTGGAAGCACAAACCGTAGCTAACTGCTACACCGCGCTGGAACTGGGTGTGGAAGTAGTGCCCGTATTAAACAAGATTGATCTTCCTTCGGCCAATCCTGACAACGCCATTGCCGAAATCGAAGAGGTCATCGGCATAGACGCGCACGATGCCACGCGCTGTTCGGCCAAGACCGGCGAAGGCGTACAGGACGTGCTGGAGGCGATGATCGTCCGCGTACCACCACCCAAAGGCGATCCGACTGCGCCATTACAGGCGCTAATCATAGATTCATGGTTCGACAATTATGTCGGCGTGGTGATGCTGGTGCGGGTTTTTAATGGCACATTGAAGCCCAAGGATAAAATCCTGCTGATGGCGACCGGCGCGCAGCACTTGACTGAGCACATCGGCGTGTTCACGCCCAAGTCGCAACCGCGCGAAGAATTATCTGCCGGGCAAGTCGGCTTCGTTATTTCCGGCATCAAGGAACTGAAAGCGGCTAAAGTCGGCGACACTATCACGCTAGTGAACAAGCCAGCAGCAGCGGCGCTACCCGGCTTCAAGGAGGTGCAACCGCAGGTGTTTGCCGGATTGTTTCCGGTCGAGTCGAATCAATATGAGGCACTGCGCGATTCATTGGAAAAGCTCAAGCTGAATGATGCTTCCCTGCTGTACGAGCCGGAAGTTTCGCAGGCGCTGGGCTTCGGCTTCCGTTGCGGCTTCCTCGGCTTGTTGCACATGGAGATCGTGCAGGAGCGCCTGGAGCGCGAGTTCGACATGGATTTGATTACCACTGCGCCGACGGTGATTTATGAAGTGGTGCAGCGCGATGGCACGATATTGATGGTGGATAATCCGTCCAAGATGCCCGACCCATCCAAGATCGAGGAAATTCGCGAACCTATCGTGACGGTCAATCTGTATATGCCGCAAGAATATGTCGGCGCGGTGATCACCCTGTGTACACAGAAGCGCGGCATGCAAATAGATATGAGTTATCACGGCAAGCAGGTGTTGCTGGTGTATGAGATTCCGATGGCGGAAATCGTGCTGGATTTTTTTGATCGGCTAAAATCCATCTCGCGTGGTTATGCCTCGATGGATTATGAGTTCAAGGAGTATCGCCCAGCCGACGTGGTCAAGGTGGATATGCTGATTAACGGCGAGAAAGTGGATGCGCTGTCCATTATCTTGCATCGCAGCAACAGCCAGTATCGCGGGCGTGAAGTGGCGGCCAAGATGCGCGAAATTATTCCGCGCCAGATGTTTGACGTGGCGATTCAGGCGGCGATAGGGGCGAATATTATTTCGCGCGAAAACGTCAAGGCCTTGCGTAAAAACGTGATCGCCAAATGTTATGGTGGCGACATCTCACGCAAGCGTAAGTTGCTGGAAAAACAAAAGGCCGGAAAAAAACGGATGAAGCAAGTAGGTAATGTGGAAATTCCACAGGAAGCTTTTTTGGCTATCTTACAAGTAGGCGACAAATAAAATACCGGCAAGTAGGCGATAAATAAAATACTGGGGTCGAAATGGATTTTGCACGAATCATGTTTATCATGCTGGCAATTACGGGCAGCGTGTGGTTGTTGGATCGTTTTGTATTGCAACCCAACCGTTCACCAGCGGACAAAGAGCCGTGGTGGGTGGAATATTCCAAAAGCTTCTTTCCCGTGATTCTGGCAGTATTTATATTGCGCTCATTTCTGATTGAACCGTTCAAGATACCTTCCAGTTCCATGCGGCCTACCTTAATAGTAGGAGATTTTATTGTCGTCAATAAATTTACTTATGGTATTCGCTTGCCTATCATAGGCAAGAAGCTGGTAGAAATTAATTCCCCCAACCGGGGCGATGTCATGGTCTTCCATTTTCCTGAAGACCCCTCTACTGACTTCATTAAACGAGTTATTGGATTGCCAGGTGATACCATTGAATACCGCCATAAGCAACTATTCATCAATGGCGTATTGCAAGAGCAACAGCGAGAGGGGGACTACAACTATGTGGAATCTGCAATAAATTTTGTGCATACTGAGCACTACAATGAGAATCTGATTGGCAGTCCGCATTCAATACTGATTAATCCAGATGTGCCTAGTATTAATTTGGCGTCGGTAGCTGAATTCCCTCATCGTGAAAATTGCGAATATTTGGTGGGGACGGTTCGTTGCACCGTACCGGATGGCCATTATTTTATGCTGGGAGATAATCGTGATAACAGCCGTGACAGCCGTTACTGGGGCTTTGTGCCGGATAAGCTGATAGTCGGAAAAGCATTTATGGTGTGGATGAATTTCAGTGATTTAACACGCATAGGCCTAACTATTAAATAGCCAAGCTTGCAAATAGCTAAATTATGATGACAATGAGGAGGGCATGATGAATAAAACAAAGCACAAGCAGCGTGGTGTAACCTTGTCTGGTTTATTGATATGGCTAGTCATACTTATATTGCTAGGAATCTTTGCGCTGAAAGTTATCCCGCCATACATTGAAAATGCTGAGATTTCCAATATTTTCAAAGCTATTGCCCAAGATCCGGAAATGCAGGCCGCGCCACTCAAAGACATCCGAGATTCATATGGAAAACGAGCTCAGATAAATAATATTTCAATTGTCGAAGCGGGTGATGTTGAAATAAGCAAGGATGCTAGCGGAATATCACTCAGCGCCAGCTACCAAGTAAAGCTACCTCTGGTTGGAAATGCCACGCTCTTGCTAGAATTTAACCCGAGCAGCGAGTCAAAATAAATTGATGAGCCGCGATGAGTTGAGCCGTCAACTCGGCCATGCGTTTACTCATCCCCAGTTGTTACAACGTGCGCTTACCCACCGCAGCCACAGTGCGGCTCATAATGAGCGACTGGAATTTCTGGGCGATAGCATTCTGAATTGCGTGATTGCCAACCATCTATACGACTCTCTGCCAAACCTGGATGAAGGCGACCTGTCGCGCCTACGCTCTAACCTGGTCAATCAACAAACTCTGGTAATCCTCGCGCAGCAACTACAGATCGGTGATCTGTTGCAGCTAGGCGAAGGTGAGCGCAAGAGTGCCGGTTTTCGCCGCCCATCTATTCTGGCCGATGCGATGGAAGCCATTTTTGCTGCTGTGTTTTTGGATGCTGGTTTCGTCGCGGCACAGAGCGTTATTCTCAAACTATACATCCCACTCATCGCGCAAGCCGATGCCCAAATGCTGGGCAAGGATTATAAAACGCTGTTACAAGAATTTCTGCAAAGCAAGCGCCTAGCACTACCCAAATACACCGTGCTAGCCACACAAGGCGAAGCTCATGCACAACTCTTTCAAGTTAAATGCGAAATCGAGCAATTAAAAATTGCCACGCAAGGCGAAGGTGTCAGCCGCCGCAGCGCAGAACAAGTCGCTGCGGAAGCAGCTTACCGTCAAATCGCGCTCCAGTAACCAGGGTCTGAACATATATGGATACAAATAATTTCCACAGCGGCTTTATAGCTATTGTCGGTCGTCCGAATGTAGGTAAATCTACTTTACTCAATCATTTGGTTGGCCAGAAAGTCAGCATCACCTCAAGCAAACCACAAACAACCCGCCATCGAATTACCGGAATACTGACTCAAGAGCATGCTCAGTTTGTGTTCGTTGACACACCCGGATTTCAAACTCAACATCTGAATACACTTAATCGCGGCCTCAACCGCGTGGTGAGTAGCAGTATGCGCGATGTCAATGTGGTGCTGTTTGTGCTTGAGGCGCGACTATATGATGAACGCGACCAACAAGTGCTGAAATTATTACCCAAGGAAATACCGGTCATCTTGGTTATAAACAAAATGGATTACTTAAAGGACAAAGGCGAAATATTGCCTTTCATCGAACGCCTATCGGCAGAATTTAATTTTGCTGCCATCGTCCCTATCAGTGCCAGACAAGACAAACAGCTCGACACGCTGCTGCAAACCATATCCACCTATTTACCGCTAGGCGATCCTATTTATGCTGCCGACGAAATAACCGACCGTAACGAACGCTTTCTCGCCGCCGAAATATTGCGTGAGAAAATATTCCGTTTTACCGGAGATGAGTTGCCCTATTCAGTCAGTGTCGTCATCGAACAATTTAAGCAGGAAGACAGCGGCCTGCGCCGCATTCATGCCGCCATACTGGTGGATAAAGACGCGCACAAAGCCATGTTGATTGGGAAAAAAGGCGAGAAATTAAAAGAAATTTCCACTCAAGCACGATTGGATATGGAGAAGATGTTCGATGCCAAAGTTTTTCTTGAGGTGTGGATTAAAGTACGCAGCGGTTGGGCTGATAGCCCGCAGATGTTAAGGCATCTGGGTTATGAATAATTTTAGAATATTGCTTAGTTTTGCAAGCCTAAGTTTTGCAAGCACTAGTCTTACAAGCTAGGCGAAGTTAAGATTGTGGTTGGGGTAAGTTGAAATTATCCTATATACTGCCCCGGCTGTTTTTGGCGACTATCATTATTAAATTGAGGAGCAATCATGCAAAATCCACTAGATTCACTATTGGGTACCGTCATTTCCGGTTTTATCTTAACCGCTATTCTAGTTTCGCTAGTTCACGCATTGTTGTAGCCAATGCACGAAAGTAGATTCTTTTTTAAATCATATTTTTTTGGAGGTGACAGATGGATTATGTACCAGGGATGATGCGTTGGCTGCATTTAATGGCAGGCGTGATGTGGATAGGTTTGTTGTATTACTTTAATTTCGTCCAGGTTGCGGCGCTGAAGGCTGCGGCGGCTGACAATACTGCACCTGGCATAACCAAGCATGTGGCGCCCCGTGCTTTATTTTATTTCCGCTGGTCAGCTTTAGTGACATGGTTTGCCGGAGCAGGTTTGCTTGGGCCTAACTTTGTTGCGGCGTTTACCTTTCAGCAAAGCCATGCAGTGATTGGTGTGGGTGCCTGGCTAGGCACCATCATGCTGCTGAATGTTTGGGGCTTGATCTGGCCTAACCAGAAAAAAATTCTAGGGCTAAAACCGGCGACCGACGAGCAAAAAAATAAAGCGCGTCGCATTGCATTTTTGGCTTCACGCACCAACACCATGCTTTCGATTCCGATGTTGTATTTTATGGCAGCTGGCGCGCATCCGCTTCTATACGGATTTTAAGCCGTCAATAATCGTAAGGTGGGCACGTTTTTTATGCCCACGCGGATATAAAACCGCGTGGGCAAACGATAAACCTGTTTACCCACCCTACGTCATTGCTGGTCTTTGAGCAACGCTAGTAAAACCATATCCGCAGCAGAGAAAACAAAAAACTCCGGGTTGTGTAAATCTTCTTTGTTGTAGTGCAGCTCCACGCCATCCATATTGCACACCCTACCTCCCGCCGCATTTACCACGGCGTGAGCGGCAGCGGTGTCCCACTCCATAGTCGGGCCTAGACGTGGATAAAAATGTGCAGCACCTTCGGCGACCAAACATAATTTAAGCGAACTCCCCATGCTGATACATTGGTAATCGCCCAAATATTTGAGCAGGGATTCGGTGCGTGCATCGCTGTGTGAGCGGCTGGCAACAACTTTGATCTGTTCACCCGCAACGCGGAGCTTAACCGCGATGGTCTGCGGCGCTGCATTGCCGCGCTGCACAAAAGCACCGGTTCCATATGCCCCGTAATAACACACGTCTGGAACGGGCGCATACACCACACCCAGAACAGGTTTGCCATTTTCGATAAGCGCGATATTAACGGTGAATTCGCCGTTACGTTTAATGAATTCTTTAGTGCCATCTAGTGGATCTATCAACCAAAAACGTGCCCAATGCGAACGCTCTGGATAAGCGATGTCAGCAGCTTCCTCGGACAGAATGGGTATATCTGGCGTAAGCCTGGTCAATGCTTCAACGATGACTTGATGCGAGGCCAAGTCGGCCAAGGTAAGCGGGGAATTATCCGCTTTGCTCGACTCGCCTGTTTGACCCGTGCGATAGATTTCCATAATGGCCGCCCCGGCCTGACGCGCAGTGGTTAGCACGGCTTTCAGGTATTTTTCATGCACGATTAACTCCCCTGCTTCTCAGACAACAGCACAACGGGTAAAAACATTATGGAACCGCCAACAATAAATGTTCGCAGAAAGCGTCTATACCGAATAGAATATTTCAATCTTATATATCCAAACTCACAGGGAAAATGCTTTGCAGAGCAAGTCCAACCGTCACAATTACTCTGATTAATGCGGCGCATCTTAACATTGATGCGCATATTTTCGCTGCCAAAGAAGTTAGCTTATAAACTAACCCATACATAAAGTTAATTTCAACATGACCGACCTACCTCAACGCTTTAAAAATGCAATTGCCTTGTTTGATGCAGCCAATTCAACTGACCCCAATATAGAAATTTTTGAGGGTAAGAACTATCCCAAAGAACTGCTCTACTCCCAACGCATGTCAGCCTGGCTGGAAAAATTCCAACCTGATGCCTCCGAGGCGCTGCAACTGGCTGCGCGGGCTCAACATATCTGCCGCTGGAAAATTCCACGCAGCGAATATCCGCTGGGTCGCGTCGGCTACAACAAGTGGCGTACCACACTGGCAAAAATGCACAGCGACCTCGCAACCGAAATAATGCGGCAAGTAGGCTATGACCAAGCCATGTGTGTGCAGGTCAATGCGCTATTAATGAAGGATCGCATGCTCTTGGAATGCCAAGACGGACAAACGTTGGAAGATGTGATTTGCCTTGTGTTTTTGGAATATTATTTCGTTGCGTTTGCGTCAAAATGTAACGAGCAAAAATTGCCCGGTATCGTACGAAAAACCTGGAGAAAAATGTCTGAGCGTGGTCACCAAGCGGCGCTAACCATCGCCCCTCTATGGCCCGCAGACTTGTTGGAAATTGTGAAAAAAGAGATTATTTAAAATGCCTATATTGAAAAATAAAATTTCTGTGCTTTTTGTTTGTATGGGTAATATCTGTCGCTCACCGACTGCAGAAGCAGTGTTTCGTCGCCTAGTCGAGGATGCGGGATTGTCTGAACGCATCCAGATTGATTCAGCGGGAACGCATGATTACCATATTGGTAGCCAGCCGGATAAGCGCTCACAGTACAGCGCACTCCAGCGCGGTTATGATATGAGCAAGCTACGTGGTCGTCAGGTTGAAGCTGCTGATTTTGATTGCTTTGATTATGTGCTGGCCATGGATCATAACAATCTTTCCATTTTGAGCAGCCTGTGTCCGAACGACAAGCGTGAACGGTTGGGCTTGTTGCTGGAATACGCCAGCCGACATGCGGAGCGCGAAGTACCCGATCCCTATTATGGCGAGGGGGATGGCTTCGAACGTGTGTTGGATATGGTTGAAGATGCGGCGCAGGGCTTGCTCAAACATGTTCAAAAAACCAATCTGTAACTCACCCTCATCAATAACTCTCTGTAGCCATGCAAATAAAAACCCGCGCAGCTTACGCTGCGCGGGTTTTTATTTTCGATACCTAGTGATTAGTTCGCCGGGTTCTGTGTTTCTATTTGCACCAAAGGCTCACTGGTTTCCATGCTGTAAACTTCTCGCGGGCGTGAACGACGGCGAGTATCACTTGATGGAGTTTCTGCGGGAGCAATGGGTGTAGTAGCACGTTTGGACGGATCTGTTTCAACCTGTTCCAAACCCTCGCCACTCACTGTCGCGATAACAGCACTTGGCGTGTGGGGCTCGCTATGCACCACAGGTGTTTGTGCAACGACAACTTGCGGCTGTTCTTTTATTGGAATAGCTGCTTGTTCAGTCGTCACGCTATAACGAACGGCTTCTACATTGTCAGAATTTTCATTACTGGCCACCTCATTGCTGACAAAAACATTACTAGTTTGTGTGCTAGGTGCTTGTCCCATCGGTTGCTGATCGCGGCGTCCACGTTCGCGCTGACCACCACGACGCCCGCGCTTGCGTCCACTACGATTACCCCCCTCCTCAACCGATTCAGCAGGCGCTGCCAGGGGTGGCATGCTTTCCAGAACAGGTGTCTCGACCGCTACGCGAGGTGGGCGGGGCGGACGATCGGGACGCGGCTCTTGTGCTTTGGGAGCAGCTTGTGCAGGCTTTTCAGTGCGCGCCGCAACCTCATCTTTATCACGCCGTGGCTTATTGCGCTGGCGATTACCATCAACTCGGTTACCGTCTGCTCGATTTCCAGTTGGGCGACTTCCCTCACGTTCGCGACGCGGCGCGTTTCCACTACGCGGCTTGGCCGGGGCTGCTGGCTTGGCCGCTGGTTCACCACCGAACGAATTGAGCCAAGCAAATAACCTAGCAAACAAGGAAGGCTGAACACTCTCTTCAATCGCCCGTGTTGGTGCGGGTTGTGCGGGTGTAATGCCCTGCACTACAGCCTGCGGGCGTTGTGGCTTAGCGTCTTGTGCGGCATTTGAAGCAGCTTGGCTTTCTTCAGGCAAGCTCACCAACTTATAGCTGGCTTGCAGATTTTCGATGGTCAAATCGTCATGGCGCAAACGGGTCACGTTGTAATGTGGTGTCTCCAGATGCAAATTGGGAATCAAGACAATATTCACCTTGAGCCGCGATTCGATCAGATGAATTTCGGCGCGCTTCTCGTTGAGCAGGAAGGTAGCAACATCCACTGGCACTTGTACGTGGATAGAGGCGCTATTCTCCTTCATTGCTTCTTCTTGAATGATACGCAGAATGTGCAAGGCAGAAGATTCAATACCACGGATATGGCCGATACCGTTGCAGCGTGGGCAAGGCGTGTGATTACCTTCTTCCAAGCTAGGCTGCAAGCGCTGGCGTGATAGCTCCAGCAAACCAAAGCGTGAAATTTTTCCAGTTTG
>JAYUTK010000080.1:0-40246 GCA_043755195.1 Gallionellaceae bacterium | reverse complement strand
AGCTTGCCCCGCCCGCCAGAGACGTGCCGCAAGTGTGGGTATAACTGAACGCCGGTCGGCCATAAGACCATTCAAAACTCATCGGTACAGCTACAGTCCCCGGGTTACTTACGGTAAAGGTCTTGGTGATGCTTAGCGGCGTGCTGCTCAGGACGGTGTTGCCAAAGGCCAGGCTGGTGGGGTTGACGGTCACCACTGGGTATGCAACTGCTAAAACATAGACGGAGTCTGCGTCGTTGATATTAAGGTAATCCGACCAACTACCATCGGTTGAGGTGGCGAAAGTCACGCTCACGGTGCAGCTTGCCCCCGCTGCCAAAGACGTGCCGCAGGTGTGGGTGCGGCTGAACACCGACTGGCCGCCGTTGCTGAACCCGATACTCATGGGCACGGCCACCGTGCCGGGATTGGTCACGGCAATCGTCTTGGTGATGCTCAGCGGGGTGCTGCTCAGGACGGTGCTGCCAAAGTTTAGGTTGGTGGGGCTAGCGGTTACTACGGGGTAGCTCGTACTACCCGATATAGAAACAGCGTTAGCACCGTTAATGACGATGTTATCGTTCCAATTGCCGCCGATCGAGGTGGCGGAGGTAGCAAAGGTCACGCTCACGGTGCAGCTTGCCCCCGCTGCCAGAGTCGTGCCGCACGTGTGGGTGCGGCTGAATACCGACTGGCCCCCATTGCTGAACCCGATGTTCATAGGCACGGCCACCGTGCCAGGATTGGTCACGGTAATCGTCTTGGTAATGCTCAGCGGAGTGCTGCTCAGGACGATATTACCAAAGGCCAGACTGGTGGGGCTGGCGGTCACTACGGGGTAGCTCGCGCTGCCTGAGAGAGTGGCAACGTGAACACCGTTATTAACGACGCTATTGCTCCAACTGCCGCCGGCCAAGGTGGCGAAGGTCACGCTCACGGTGCATCGCGCGCCTGCTGCCAGAGACGCGCCGCAAGTGTTGGTCTGGCTGAATACCGACTGACCCCCATTGCTGAACCCGATATTCATGGGCACGGCCAGAGTGCCGAGATTGATTAAATTAACTGTTTTAGTAATGCTCAGCGGGGTGCTGCTCAGGACGGTGCTGCCAAAGTCCAGGCTGGTGGGGCTGGCGGTTACGCCCGTGCTATTTAACCCCGGTGAAATTTTCATCACAAACGCATCCGAGCTGCCGCCAGTACTACCCTGCATGGCATTAACTGCCGGGAAATTACTTGAATTCGTTACCCCGGCTAAATAAATGTTAGCGCTGCTATCCAAAGCGACTCCCCAGCCTTGATCGGCATTCGCGCCACCCAGCAGAGTAGAGAGCGTGAGGCTTGTACCAGTAGCGTTAAAGGTCGTGACAAATATGTCGTCCAGCCCGATTGCACCTGAACCCAAGACCAAAGGGAAGTTGGTTGAGTTAGTAGAGCCCGTAACAGTAGCATTGCCTGCGGCATCTACGGCGATACCATTGCCAAAATCATTGCCGTTGCCGCCCAGATAGGTGGAGTAAACCAGCGCAGTACCGGCCGCATTCACCTTGCTCGCAAAGCCATCCTTACCGCCCGCCAGAGTGGTGCGCAAAGCGCCGGCGGTGACATTAAAGTTGCTGGAGGCAGTGTTGCCAGTGACATAGGCATTGTTGTTACTATCCAAAGCAATGCCTTGAATGACATCCGCGCCCGATCCGCCCAAATAGGTGGAGTAACTTAGTTTGCCCAGGAAGTCCAACTTGGTAATAAAGCCGTCACCTTTACCTCCTACGGCGGTCTGTAATACGCCCGTCGTAACTTTGAGGCCGGAAGCCGTGGAGCCTGCAACATATGCACTGCCATCATTATCTACCGCGATGGCGAGGCCATTGTCAACACCAGATCCGCCCAAGTATGTGGAGTAGTCAAGGCTGGTAGCAGTGGGGTTAAGCTTGGACACAAAGGCATCGATTTGTGATCGGGAAGGGGCGCCTTGCGCGGCGTTCTTTATCGGGAAATTAGATGAATTGGTCATGCCGGTAATATAGGCATTGCCACTGATATCTAGGGCAATGGCGATGCCGTTATCAGTGCCATTGCCGCCAAGCAGGCTGGCATAAATCAAGCTGGTGCCGCTGTCGTTGAGTTTGACCACAAATATGTCACTGGGACCGCTGGCAATGCTTTGGATGACGCCGCTAGTGGTGGGGAAGTTGGCTGAAGAAGTGGTGCCGACGATGTAGGCATTGCCTGCCGCATCCACCTTGATGCCGCGACCCGTATCGGAATTATTTCCGCCTAGATAAGTGGTATAGACCACGGCGCTGCCATCAGCATTGAGCTTGGAGATGAAGGCATCAGAAGTGCCGCCACCATAGTTGAGTTGTGCTGCACCGTTGGTGCTGAGGAGGTTCAAGGTGGCAGTGGAACCGGTGATGTAGGCATTGCCCACGCCATCTACAGCAACACCATAGGCCGCATCGCTGCCGCTACCACCCAAATAAGTAGAATAAGATAAAACCGGGTCAATTACCAAGGGCTGGCTGCGATCGTAAGCGGCGACTTGAAAGCTGACCGTTTGTTTGCCGTTGGCATCTGTGTTCAGGGCATATTGCCCGTCTATTATTTTGCGTTCGCCTTGGAGGGTTTGATAGATAACGGGCGAGTGCTGGACAAGATCACCGCCGGAGGTATGTAAAACCAGATTCCCTTGCTTATCCAGTTGTAGAGTCGCGCCGACAAAGGCTAGTTGGATATCCGAAGGCTTCGCGCCGGGAGCAAGCACAAAATCATACTCAAGCTGCCGTTGCTTGCCGTAATACACCATGTTCACGCCCGGATACACATCGTGATATTCAACTTTGGCCACATTGGAAATATTGCGTTGCCAATGGCTGCTATCCCGACCCACAAAATAATTGCTAGTGCCGGGCAGTGGTTGCAATCCGCTGGCTGTCGCTGCCGGGTTGGCGCCTAACAACTGCATGCGTATGACAGATGGAGATTCGGTTGCTGTACCAGAGATGGGGCTTAAGGCCAGTATCGCTTCACTGGGGGTCAGAAATAAGGTGTATCCACCGCCTCGCGCCACATAGTTAACGCGTGCATCAGTCTGGCCTTGGTTGGATTCAAAACTTAAGGGAAGTTGGCCGTAATGGGCAATCGACTGAGATACTGATGGAACTGCCAGCGCAATTCCAGGCAAGGTTAACAGTAATAGATTCAGAAAGAGGTGGCGGACTATAACTAGCGATTTGGCCATCGAATTTTGATAGCCGAGTAGAGTGTTTGATGGCTTTTTTGGTAAATACATATTTTCTCCCTTGTAAGTATGGTTGTGAAAATAACAAGTAAACCCGTGCTGCCGTTTGATAATATCAGGGGATATCTAAAAATCCTAATGCAATGGCGGCATGAATTTCGCCCAAAATCGTTTAGCATTCATACGCTAAACATAAGCGGCGCTAAAATTTTTTTGTGGCGTCTTATTTGGGAGAGAGTTTATCGGGCGCAGCCCTAATTGCTGCAAAACACATCGCGCATCATGCTCACCAATTTGAGCGTGCGCGGATCACCGATACGATAGTAAACTCGGTTTGAATCTTTGCGTGTGGCCAGCACGCCCTTGTCGCGCAGGATGGCGAGGTGTTGCGATATGTTGCTTTGCGAGGTGCCGACACCCTCCACAATATCTAGTACGCTGATCTCTTTATCCCCCAGCATACATAATATTTTCAGGCGCAGCGGATGGGCGATAGCTTTGATGGCCAGCGATGCCTGTAAAATATCTTCATCTTTATCGATCAATTTTTTTGCCATCATTTACTCATCGGTCTTTGTAGTTCGGCATCGTGTGATGCCACAAAATAAGTTAAAATACGCAAGCTAAATCAGCACCCACTAATATTCTAACACTCTTATAAAATCCGGCATGAAAGTTACCCCCGCTCTGTTGCTTATCCTCGATGGTTTTGGCTATCGCGAAGACCCCGATTTCAACGCCATCGCTCACGCCCACAAACCCAATTGGGACAGGCTGTGGCGTGACTATCCGCACACTTTAATTCAAGCTTCGGAACTGTCGGTCGGGCTGCCGCACGATCAAATGGGCAACTCCGAGGTCGGCCATCTCAACATCGGCGCGGGTCGCGTGATCTATCAGGAATTGACCAAGGTGGATGTGGGCATCAAGGACGGCAGCTTTTACACTAATCCGGCCCTTTCTCAGGCCGTTGCTCAGGCCAAGCAACATGACACGGCCCTGCACATCTTAGGGCTGCTATCGCCCGGCGGCGTACATAGCCACGAAGATCATATTCACGCCATGTTGGAACTGGCCTCGCGCGCCGGGCTGAAAAAAATATTTATCCATCCTTTTCTGGATGGCCGCGATACGCCGCCGCGCAGCGCACAGCATTCGTTGCAACGCTTGCAGGACAAATGCGCGGCACTGGGTGTCGGGCGTATTGCCACTATCATAGGCCGCTACTTTGCGATGGATAGAGACAACCGTTGGGAGCGGGTGCAGCAGGCTTATGATTTGCTAACCCAAGGCAAAGCCGAATACAGCGCGCCTGATGCCGTAGCGGGATTACAGAAAGCCTACGCGCGCGGCGAAAATGACGAGTTCGTTAAAGCCACCGTTATCGGCGAGGCGCATGCCATGCAGGATGGCGATGTAGCCGTGTTCATGAATTTCCGTGCCGACCGCGCACGGCAAATAACCCGCGCCTTGACCGATGACAGCTTTAACGGCTTTGCCCGTACACGCTTCCCCAAGCTGGCCAGTTTTGTTTCGCTCACCAGTTATGGCGAAGATTTTCATGTGCCGACCGCCTATGCGCCAACCACCATCCAAAATTGTTTTGGTGAATACCTTTCTGGTTTGGGGTTGAAGCAATTACGCATTGCGGAAACGGAAAAATATGCCCACGTCACCTATTTTCTGAATGGCGGCAAGGAGCAGCCTTACCCCGGCGAAGATCGTATTCTAGTGCCTTCGCCCAACGTGGCAACCTATGACCTCAAGCCGGAAATGAGCGCGTTCGAGGTGACTGACAAACTGGAAGCAGCGATACGCAGCAAAAAATATCAGTCCATTATTTGTAACTTTGCCAACGGCGATATGGTCGGCCACAGCGGCAACATGGAGGCGGCAGTCAAAGCCATCGAAGCGCTGGATGTGTGCATAGGCCGCGTGGTGAACACCATGCTGGAGTGCGGCGGCGAGGTGTTGATTACTGCCGACCACGGCAATGCCGAGCAGATGCTGGATCGCACCACGCAACAGGCGCATACCGCGCACACACTCAACCCGGTGCCGTTTTTGTATATCGGTCGCCGCGCAAAAATTGCCGATGGCGGCGCACTGCAAAATGTTGTGCCCACCTTGCTCACCATGATGGGCTTGCCGCAACCACCGGAAATGACAGGCAAGTCACTCATCACTATCCAGTGACCGTTTTCACCCGCCTCATACTGCTGTGTCTCTGCTTAATAGCAAGCAGCAGTGTGCAAGCGTCGCAACAAGAAAAGCTGGACAAGCTGCGCCAGCGAATCAGCACACTGCAACAAAACCTGGAAAAAACCAGCGCATCAAAATCCGAAGCCGCCGACGCCTTGCGCGAATCAGAGCGCGCCATTAGCACCAGCAATCGCGCACTAGCCGAGCTGACGCAACAGCAGCGGGAGGAAAATAAAAACCTGCAACAATTGCAACAGCAAATGCAAAAGTTGAAGGCGGGCATGCAAGGCCAACAAGCGCTGCTGAGCAAATTGTTATATCAGCAATATGTGGCGGGCAAGCAGGAATACCTCAAGCTCTTGCTCAACAATCACCATCCCGATCAGGTTGCACGCGACCTGCGTTATTTTGAATACATTGCCCGCAGCCGTGCGGCGCAGATCAAAATCTTGCGCGGAAATCTGGCACAGGTCAACACCATAGCCGAACAAACACGGCAAAAAAATATGGAAATTGCGAGGCTGCAAGCTACAGAAAAAATGCAAAAACGCAACTTGGAAAAAGACCAAGGTACGCGCCAAAAAGTGCTTGCTAAAATTGCCCGGCAACTCAAACAACAGCGTCTTAAAATCGGTCGTCTGCAACGGGATGAAAATCACTTGTCGCAGTTGGTTAGCAAGCTTTCCAAAATATTGTCGCAATCAAAAGAGGGCAGCGGATGGAGCAACAACAAATTGCCGGATGATCGTTTTGATGGCAAGCCGTTTAATCAACTTAAAGGCAAGCTGGCGTTACCGGTAAAAGGAAAAATCAGTAATAAATTTGGCAGTGCGCGTCCCGATAGCACCATCCTTTGGCGAGGGCTGCTGATACAGGCGGCCAGCGGTCAGGCAGTCAAGGCAGTTGCCGCCGGGCGCGTAGTTTTCGCCGACTGGCTGCGCGGCTTCGGCAATTTATTAATCGTAGATCATGGGCAAAATTACCTGAGCTTATATGGCAATAACGAAACGCTATACAAGCAGGTAGGCGACAGCATCAAGGGCGGTGACACCGTGGCCACTGTCGGCAATACAGGTGGAAATGAAGATGCCGGTTTGTATTTTGAGTTGCGCTATAAGGGCGAGCCGATGGATCCAATGAGATGGGTGGCTAAATGAGTGGGTTCAAGTTTATAAATGTTAAATCCGCGTGGGCACAGTGCGTGGTTGTTGCCGACTTGTCGGCTGTACAACTACGGCCTCCCCCTGGCGGGGAAAAACGTGCCCACCCTACGCGACTATTGAGCTCATGGACAAGCCTTATTTTATTTGAATGAATAAAGCCCGACCTTTGACCAGTGCATAAATCGCCGGAATAACGATCAGCGTTAAAATGGTCGAAGAAACCATGCCACCGACCATGGGTGCAGCGATACGCCGCATCACTTCGGAGCCAGTGCCGCTCCCCCACATGATAGGTAATAGGCCGGCCATGATCGCCACCACTGTCATCATCTTTGGGCGCACGCGCTCTACCGCGCCTTCCATGACTGCCACATAAAGATCGCTAGCGGTTGGCGCTTGTCCGCCAGCATTGCGTTCTGCCTTAATCCGTTCCCATGCTTGTTCCAGATAGATTAACATTACCACGCCAGTCTCCGCCGCCACTCCGGCCAGCGCGATGAAGCCGACTGCCACCGCGATTGAAAGATTGTAGTTGAGCAACCACAGCAGCCACACGCCGCCAACCAGCGCGAACGGCACGGACAGCATCACGATCAATGATTCGGTGATGCGCCCGAAATTCAGATAGAGCAATAAGAAAATAATCAGCAGCGTGATTGGTATCACGATCTTCATCTTGGCAGTGGCGCGCTCCATGTATTCAAACTGTCCGCTCCAGGTGGCGTAGTAGCCGGGCGGGAATTTAACTTGCGCGGCCACCGCGCGGCGCGCTTCTTCCACATACGAGCCGATGTCGCGCTCGCGGATGTCCACATAGATGTAAGCAGACAGCAGCGCGTTTTCCGTGCGTATGGCGGGCGCGCCCTTGCTGATTTCAATTTTAGCAAGTTGGCCGAGTGGGATCATCGCGCCTTCCCCATCGCCGGACATCGAGGTTGTCACCAGAACCTCGCGCGCGATCTGCTCCGGTGTGCTGCGTAACTCACGCGGATAACGCACTGCCACGCCAAAGCGTTCCAGACCTTCTATCGTCGTGGTGATATTTTCGCCGCCTAATGCCGTGGCGATCACATCCTGCACCTCGCCCATGCTCAAACCATAGCGCGCCAACGCCAGGCGATCCGGTGTGATGTTGAGATAAAAGCCGCCGGTGATGCGCTCAGCATAAGCGCTGGTCGTGCCCGGGACTTTCTTGACCACGGCTTCAATCTCCTTGGCCAGGCTTTCCATTTCATCAAGATTTTTGCCAAACACTTTAATTCCAATGGGAGTGCGAATGCCGGTGGCCAACATATCCAGCCGATTTTTGATGGGCATGGTCCAAGCGTTGGCCACACCGGGAAATTGCAATGCCTTGTCCATGGCGGCGATCAGTTGGTCGGTGGTCATGCCGGATGGCCACTGGTCTTGCGGCTTGAGGTTAATGATGGTCTCGAACATTTCCAATGGTGCGGGATCAGTGGCGGTCTGCGCCCTTCCTGCTTTGCCATACACCGAGGCCACTTCGGGAAAATTTTTAATGATTTTGTTTTGCGTTTGCATCAACTCCGCCGCCTTGGTCACCGACATACCGGGCAGCGAAGACGGCATGAACAACAACGTGCCTTCATTCAGCGTGGGCATGAATTCGCTGCCTAAACGCGACGCAGGATAAATCGTCAAGGCCATTGCCAACAAGGCCACGGCGATAGTGGTTTTTTTACGGCGCAACACGGCAGCGATCACCGGCCGATAACTCCAGATCAAAAAACGATTCAGCGGATTGAGTGATTCCGGCATGATCTTGCCGCGTATGAACAACAGCATCAGCACCGGCACCAGCGTCACAGAGAGTAACGCAGCGCCGGCCATGGCAAAAGTTTTGGTAAAAGCCAAGGGTGCAAACAGCCTGCCCTCTTGGGCTTCAAGCGTGAATACGGGCAGGAATGAAACGGTGATGATGAGCAGCGAGAAAAATAATGCCGGGCCGACTTCTTTGCAGGCGGCGATGATGGCGTTGGCGCGCTCTGTTGCGCTGTGCTCCCCTCTCCCGCCAGCGGGAGAGGGGACTAGCGCTTTAGTATGATCCAGCCGTTCCAAATGTTTATGCGCGTTCTCTATCATCACGATCGCCGCATCCACCATCGCGCCGATGGCGATGGCAATCCCGCCCAAACTCATGATGTTGGAACTCAGCCCCAACACACGCATCGCGATAAATGCAATCAACACGCCTATGGGCAGCATCACGATGGCGACCAGCGCGCTGCGTGCGTGCATCAGAAACACCATGCACACCAAGGCGACAATCAAGCCTTCTTCAAACAGCGTGCGCTTGAGGGTGGCGATGGCGCGTTGAATTAAATCGGAACGGTCATACACCGCCATGATGCTCACACCGTCCGGCAGCCCGGCAGAAATTTCGGCGATTTTATTTTTGATGTTGGCGATCACCTCTAGCGCATTCTGTCCGTAGCGCGCCATGGCGATGCCGGATACCACCTCGCCTTCACCATTTAATTCAGTCAAGCCACGACGCTCGTCTGGCCCTAGTTCGACTCGCGCAATGTCGCGCAATATCACCGGCGTGCCCCGCTCTGCCTTGACCACCAGATTTTCAATATCAGCCTTGCCGCGCAGATAGCCACGACCGCGTACCATGTATTCGGTCTCGGCCATTTCCACCACGCGCCCGCCGACATCACGATTCGAATCGCGAATCACCTGTGTAACTTTCATCAGCGGAATGCCGAAAGCGCGCAGTTTTAGCGGATCAACAATCACCTGATACTGCTGCACAAAACCGCCGATTGAAGCGACTTCTGCGACGCCGTGCGCCTTGGTCAACTGATAGCGTAAATACCAATCCTGCATGGTGCGTAACTCAGCCAGATTATGTTTTTCGCTGAGCACCGCGTACTGATACACCCAGCCCACCCCGGTCGCATCCGGCCCCAGTTGTGGCGACACGCCACGGGGCATACGTCCCGCGATGCTGTTAAGATATTCCAATACGCGCGAACGTGCCCAGTAAATGTCTGTGCCATCTTCAAAAATCACATACACAAACGACGCGCCAAAAAATGAGAAGCCGCGCACCACCTTGGATTTCGGCACCGACAACATCGCGGTCGTTAGCGGATAAGTGACTTGATCCTCCACCACTTGTGGCGCTTGCCCGGAATATTCGGTATAGATAATCACCTGCACATCGGATAAATCCGGCAAGGCATCCAGCGGTGTTTTAATGAGCGCATAAATGCCGGCCAGCGTGATGAATAGCGTGGCGAGGATTACCAGAAAGCGATTTCGTGATGACCAGTCTATGATGTTATTTAACATGTTGCGTCTCCTTACTTCATCCCACCCAACGCCGCCTTAAGATTGCTCTCCGCATCTATCAAAAAATTAGCAGCCGTTACCACCTGCTCACCATCGGCGACACCCTCCAGCACCTCGACATAATTTTCGCTGTGCAAACCCAGCTTGACGGTACGCGGCTCGAAACGTCCTGCGGCCAACTGCACCAGCACGATTTGCTTGATGCCGCTATCAATCACGGCGGAAATGGGCACGGCGAGGACTTTTTTATTGTCAGATAGCAGAAGCGTGATTTCAGCAAACATGGCGGGCTTGAGTAGCAATTGCGGATTGGCCAGCTCTACGCGCACCTGCACGGTACGAGTAGCCGCATTCAGCGTCGGATAGATAAAATCAACGGTACCTGTAAATGTTTTGCCGGGATACGCGGTCAGGTTCACCTGCGCCACACCACCTGTTTTTACCGAAGCAATGTCCTGCTCAGTCACCTCGGCCAGCACCCACACCGATGAAAGGTCGGCGAGTTGATACAGTATTTCGCCGGGCATGAAGCGCATTCCCAGCACCGCTTTTTTCTCCAGCACGATGCCAGACAGAGGTGCGTAAATAGTCAGGCTACGTTTATTTTTGTCCTGTAAATAATCCTGAACTTGTTGATCCGCGACCCCCCAGCTTTTCAGCCTTGCCAAACTGGCTGCGGCCAGTTGCCGCATACTATTTTGGGCATCCTCAGCCGCATTTTTCAGTGTAGTTTCACCCTGCATCGCCAGCACATATTCGCGCAACGCCCCATTTAGTTCCGGGCTGTACACTTCAAACAGCGGCTGCCCTTGGCTGACCGCTTGCCCAGTAGAGCTGACATACAACTTTTCAACCCAGCCCTCAAATTTTGGTACGATGGTGTAAGTGCGCCGCTCATCGATTTCAATTCGGCCAGCCGCGCGTAGAGTTTTGTCCAGCTTGCGTCGTATGGCAGCTTCGCTTTTCACACCCAGTTTTTGAATTTTTTCTACACTGATGCTGATGTGCCCTGAGCCTGTGGTAGCGGAGTGCTGGTCATCGCTCATCTCCTCACCGTCTTTAAGCACCGGAATGTAATCCATCCCCATGGGATCTTTTTTAGGTATAGGTGAGGTATCTGCCAATCCCATAGGATTACGGTAGTAAAGAACCTTAGGTTCTGGCGTAGGCTGATGCGCCTTCTGTCCTCCGTCTTCTGTCTTCTGGCCGCCGAGCCAATACCCGATCGCGCCCACACTCAGCAAAATCAGTATGCCCACGATGATTTTTTTCATAGCTCTTCCCCTAATAAGCGTTCAATTTCTGCCAAGCTCTGTTGTGCTTCAAGTTGTGCTTTAAGCTGTTGCTGCCTAGCTTGCAAAATTTGCCGCTGAGCATCCAGCACGGTAGCGAAATCTACTTTGCCGGTTTCATAAGCAGATAAAGCAGATTGATAAGTGAGTTCCGATTGTGGCAGCAAGCGTGAGCTAATCAATGATTCGGTGCGCTGTGCGGTTTCCAGGCTAACGCTGCTTTCTGATAAATTGGCCAGCATCTGGTTCAACACCGCTTCCCTGCGCGCGGTAGAAGCTGCCAGCATTGCCGCCGCTCCACGCTCCTGTGCGCGTCGCGCACCTTGTTGCAGGGGGATGCTCAGCTCTACCATCAGCTGCCATTCACTAATGCGATTGCCGGTTTGTGTCGGTGCTACGCCTACCGTAAAGTCCGGGTAGCGGTTCTTGAAAATGATGTCGCGATTTTTTTCAGCTTCATCCCTGCGCGCATCGGCCATCTTTAATTGTGGATTGTGAGCGCGCAGCTTTTCTTCCAGAGCCGGATAAGCAAGCAAAGCTGCTGCGGGCAAAGGCTGTAATTGAGCAGGTTCTGCCAACGGCATCATGGCCGGGCGCGCTATCGCAGTATTCAACCGGGCCTGTACGTGATGTTGCTCTTTTTCCAAATCAAGCAGCTCGCTACGCAAACTGCTTTGCCCATGCTGCGCGCGTATTACATCCTGCTGCGCGCCCAGTCCATTGCTATAACGAGCTTGCGCGACCTGCTCCAGACTGGCCATTAAATCCAATGATGCATGAGTAATGCGCTGGCTGTTGGACAGGTAGTAATACATCGCGTAGTCAGATTTAATTTTGCTAGCCAACTCCGCCCAAGTCGTCGCGGCCTGATTATCGGCCTGCACCAGTTGTGCCGCGGCCACGCCATGCCGCAAGCTGCGCTTGCCGAACCACGGCAAACTTTGCATCAGCGTATATTGAGTGCCGCCGGCTTTGGCAGGCAGCAAGCTGGGGTTGCTTGTGCCCTGCCGGGTGATGTCCATCAACTCCGTACGCAACACCGGATCCGGCAACGTAGCAACAGACTGTGCGCGCTGCGCGGCGGCATCCGCCTCGTAACGCATGGCTGCGAATTCTGGATTATGCTCACGCGCATAACGCAGCAAACCATCAAGGTCGCCACCCAGAACTTCATTAGCGCGGGCAGTGTTAAGCCACAGCGCACCCAACATGGGTAAAACGATTAAATATGATTTCATGTTCCGCACCCGTAGCAAATATTATGTAAACAGACAGCCACAAATAGCTCTCAACTGACGCGAGAAATCGAATAATGAAAACGACAGACGAATTTATCCCGCGTTAGGCGCGGGCGAGAGGTGGAGGATCTAGCGGTGCAGAGGAGAAAGACTCGAACTGTATGGCAGAGTTTGGGTAAGCCGGGGTCGGCAGTTGGAGTTGCGCCACTTTGACGGTGCTAGCAACCATATATCCGCTGCATGCAAAATGACACACGCCGAGGTTGGTGCATGAGCCGTCTTGCTGCTCTGTTGTTGTAGAAGCGTGGCCTGTTGTAGGGGCGTGACCTGGCATTGCGCCAGCCAGCATTTGGCAATGCCCGCTAATCATTTGCCCATTCATCATCTGCATAGAGATTGAACTCGCCATTGCGCTGCTGTTCAATAGCGGCAAGCAAATGATCAGAAGTGCGGCAACAAATTTTCTTGACTGGCATAGCATGAGACCAGCATGGCAAACTTCCAGTCGGCTGTCAATTGTCCATTGTCCGCTATTAGCTAGCGATATTGGGCGAAGTATAAATAACTGCAATCTGATACAGTTCTGTTATCGCTACTAAAAATTAATATTCAGGGAGCAGGACATGATGAGTCATGGCAGAAGGTTGCAGTATGTGAGTTCCATGGCAAAAAATACTTATGCCATGGTTTTGGCGGGAGGGCGTGGCACTCGTTTGCATCATCTGACAGACTGGCGAGCCAAGCCAGCCGTGCCATTTGGCGGTAAGTTTCGAATCATTGATTTTGTGTTGTCGAATTGCGTTAACTCCGGCATACGCCGAATCGGCGTTGCCACACAATACAAATCCCACAGCCTGATTCAACATATACAGCGCGGCTGGAGTTTTCTGAACGGTCAATTCGGAGAGTTCATAGACGTGCTGCCCGCGCAGCAGCGCATAGAAGAAATGTGGTATCGAGGCACGGCAGATGCAGTGTTGCAAAACCTGGATATTGTCCGCGAGTCAGATCCTGATTACGTCATTATCTTGGCGGGTGACCATGTTTATAAAATGGATTACGGCAAGCTGCTGGCCTTCCATGTGGAAAAACAGGCCGACATGACAGTCGCCTGTATCGAGGTGCCGATAGCCGATGCGGTTGGTTTCGGGGTGATGAGTGTAGATAAGGATTTGCGGGTGGTGGAGTTTAACGAAAAACCCAGCAACCCTACACCCACCCCAGACAATCCGAATCAAGCGCTGGCCAGCATGGGTATCTACATATTCAACACTAATTTTTTATACGAACAACTGCTGCGCGACACCGACGATCCGCATTCCAGCCACGATTTTGGAAAAGACATTATTCCGCACCTGATCGCTGCCCACTACCGTGTGTTTGCCCAGAGCTTTAATAATAGCTGCGTCAAGCTGGATGGTGGCGTACCGTATTGGCGTGATGTAGGGACGGTAGATGCATATTGGGAAGCTAATATGGAGTTAGCCAAGGTCACGCCCGATCTCAATATGTACGATCAAGAGTGGCCGATCTGGACTTACCAAGAGCAATTGCCACCTGCCAAATTTGTGTTTGACGATAAAGAGCGGCGTGGTATGGCCGTAGATTCGCTGGTATCCGGCGGGTGCATTATCAGTGGCGCTAGCGTCCGACGTTCGCTGCTATTTTCCAACGTGACTGTCCACAGCTATAGCGATGTGGAAGACTCGGTGTTGCTGCCCAACGTCAAAGTCGCACGCAACGTCACGCTCAAGCGAGTGGTGGCAGACAAAAATTGTATTATCCCGGAAGGCTTGGTTGTCGGCGTGAATCGCGAGGATGATGCCAAGCGATTTTTTGTGAGTGACAATGGTGTAACTTTAATTACGCCGGATATGCTGGGGCAGCAGATACACCGTATGCGTTAAACCCAAATAAATCAGTTGAGTTGAACCCAGATTTTCCATTAGCATTCTACTGCGGACGCTCAATAGGCCGAATCTGCACGAAAAAAATTAAAAAATGTTCTGTCAACGTAGAATGACTACGCCCCCCGAACATTTTTTGATTTTTTTCGCACATCTTCAACCTCTTGATCGCCCTCGCTACGAGTGCTAATGGAAAATCTGGGTTTAATGGAGATCGGAATACCCAGCCCGTCAGTAGCGCGAATATGGTTCGACCGGATCTGGCGGAAATGGAATGGGCGCGGTATGAGTATCGAACATATAGCGAGCATAAACTGCCATGAAATTTGGCGTGTAGTATTCAGAGCGGTCTATTTCAAAACGCGCACCTAAAATACACGCGACGTGGACTGATACTCTAGCGCCCCTCCCAGCGAGAATCCTGTGACATTGCTCCTGCCCCCGGCATAAATTGCATTCGGCACCGCCGTTTGCAAACCCGAATCTGTCGGGTAGTAAGCCATGGATTTTTCCTTGCTGAGCGAGGCCGTTAGCGCTCCTTTCAGCAAATAAGACCAGCGCCCCGAACGACCCGTCCAGCGCGCGGGAATGGCTAAGGATTGGTAGGATGCGGGCTGTAATAACCGCCGTGGCCAAACGAGTAATAGCGTAAATTTTCTTTGTAGCGCCAAAAGGTGTAAACCAGTCCGGCATTGACGCGCATGTTTTCAGTTGAAATAAATGTCCAATCCACGCCGGGACGTAATTCGAGTTGTGAATTATCCAGCACATTTTTTCCGGCCAATAAGTGGTAGCCCAAGCTGGAGTAAGCGCTGAAACGCCCGCGATCATAGCCCACACGCACATTTGCTCCGCTGCTACTCACCCACCCCACACCTCGCCGCTAAAAGGGTCGCGCGCGCCAGCATAAGAAACCAGGCTGCTGGTGACAGGTCGTTTGGACAAATCTAGAAAAGCGTAAACAGGGTCAAAGGAATGGCGTAGCTTGATGCCAACCACGACGTGATGCACGGCGAATCCCAGCGGCGTAGAACCAATATCCACGCGCAGACTATCATTTTCATAACCGAGCGCAAGCGTAACGCCCTTATCTACTTGCGAAGGTGAGTTGGCGCTTGGTGTGCCAAGAGCCTGTATCTTGCCGTATTGCTGGAGCGCTGCGGGATCAGAAAACGGTAGCGTGCCTGCATGGACATTGACCGTATCAAGTTGGATCAAGGCATAGCCACCCCATTTAATCGGAAAGTATGCAATGAGCGTGCTCGCGAGTTTTTAAGGGGGAAATGCCGCTGGTGCCCGGCTTGTTGCGATAGTTCAAACCGCCTGCTACATAAGCCTCTGCGCCATATTCCCACGCAACTGGCTGGGTTGAGACTGGATGCTCACTGTCCTTCAGAACGGGAGTTTTTTTTCTGATCTTGCGAGGCTTGCTCAATTTTTTGTTGCAGATCGTGCATGGAAGGTGTGCGTTCGGCGGGCGGAATTTTGTCCAGCATCCGTAGTGCTTCGTCTTCACGGTCTATGCCGTGCAGAAATAAGGCGTACGCATAAGGCATTTGCATATCATTTGGCGCAGTTTGCAGCCCCTCCGCCATGATGACTTCAGCTTGTGGCACAGCATTTTGTTTTTGATGCAAACGCGCTAAATCAAAGCGTACCCAAGCATCTTGCGGCGACAGTGCTAGCGCATGTTTAAGAGTGGCAACAGCCAGATCCGTTTTGCCATCTGAGGCTAAAGCATCGGCCTCATCTCTGAGTAGCGCGGTGCGTATGGACACAAATTTGTTGTCTGCTGCGCTCTGCTCATCGCCCAAGCTATCTAACAGGGCAAGGGCTTCCTTGCGCTGCCCTTGTTGCGCCAGCAAGCTGGTCAAGCCGTATATGGCAGAGGTATTGTCCGGCTCGTGTTTGAGCGCAGTGCGGAAATTTTTTTCTGCTTCGGACACAGTTCCCCGGTCTAGCAAAATACCACCCAACACCGCCAATCCTTCAGCGTTATCCGGCTCAATAAGCAATGCCGCGAGTATTTTCTTTTCGGCCACATCGAATAATTTTTGTTCACGCGCTACAGCCGCTTCTTTCAATAATATCCAAAAAATCGCCGTGTTCGCCAGGCTGCGCCACTTGTCGCTATCGGGCTGCAGCGTTAGCATCTGCTCAAAGAGTTGTTTCGCCTCAGCATGTTGTCCTTGGCGCATCTGCAGCAAGCCCAGATCCTCGATAGCTTGGATAAACTCGGGGTTTTGATCCAGCACAAAAAACTGGCTGGGTACATCACTTTCCGGTTCGCCTGGTATTGGATCTGGTTGAATTTGGCTGGGGGTTGGGTCAGGAGTCGAGCTATCAGCCGAGTGAACCAGATGAGCCGCAAAAGCTAATATGACGGCCAATATTGAAAAATAAAGTTTGAACTTCAACACGCATACTCCAAAAATAATCGTAAAAATTATGCCATACAAACTGTAATCGAAAGTGCAAAGGCTTTAATTCTCGAGAATTGTATCTGCAATTCAGTAACGCAGTTGCTTGGGATTTTGGCTGGCTTTTTAAACCTTGTCAGTATTTTCCAATTCAGGTTTGAGCCTGAAGAAAATCTTAGTTAAGTGATTTTCTGAAGTGGGCTGATCTGGTTAAAAGTTAAGTTTAATGGATTTTACTAATCGGTTTTAAGTTTGTTTTTTTGTTGTCTAAATTGTTGGAGAAACGGCTGGATACGGCGGAGCTTTATGAGGAGAAATATTTAAGAAAATATTTAAGGGGGTTGAAGGGGGAGTGAGGGGTGGGTGGGTTTTAGCATCATTTTTTCTCTCCTACCCTCTCCCACCAGCGGGAGAGGGTAAAGAACAGCGGAGAAGGTGAGTGTTAAGTAGAGAAAATTATTCGCAGTAAGACCCACCCTAGCTCGCCGGCGGTGCGACTTTAATCACTTCATCCAGTGTCGTGACTCCGGCAGCGACTTTCATTGCACCAGAAATTCGCAGCGGCTTCATGCCTTCGCGATAGGCTATATCTCGAATACGTGCAATGTCGGTAGCGGAGGTGACCTGCTTGCGTATTTCGGGTGACATCAGCAGAATTTCATAAATGCCTATGCGTCCCTGATAGCCAGTCATGCGGCATTCGAGACAGCCTACATCGTGTTGCAGTTGCGCTGGCCGTCCGGTTTTCCAAGGCACGACCAGGCCATCCCACAGCGCGCTTTCTTCGTCCTGCGGTGGTAATGGTTGCTTGCAGTGCGGGCACAGTGTTCGCACCAGACGTTGCGCCATGATGCCCAGCACAGTGGCGTTAATCATAAAGGGTGCAACGCCCAAATCAAGCAGGCGGGTGATGGCAGACGGGGCGTCATTGGTGTGCAAAGTGGACAGCACCAGATGGCCAGTTAGCGCGGCTTGTATAGCCATGTCGGCGGTTTCCAGGTCGCGGATTTCGCCTACCATGATGATGTCTGGGTCTTGCCGCATCAGCGCGCGCAGCCCATCCACAAAATTTAGCTGGATGCCGGACTGCACTTGCATTTGATTGAATGCGGACTCGACCATTTCAATCGGATCTTCGATAGTGCAGACGTTGACTTCGGGTGTGGCCAGATGTTTGAGTGTGGAATACAGCGTGGTGGTTTTGCCTGAGCCGGTGGGGCCGGTGACCAGAATAATGCCGTTGGGCTGTGCCGTCATTTGACGCCAACGGGCGCTGTCTTCATCGGAAAATCCGAGCTCGGAAAAGTCGCGCACCAAGACTTCCGGATCAAAAATTCGCATCACTAATTTTTCGCCAAACGCGGTGGGCAATGTGGATAAACGCAGCTCTACCTCCTGCCCTTCGGCGGTGCGTGTCTTAATGCGGCCATCTTGAGGACGGCGCTTCTCGATGACATCCATCCGGCCTAGTAATTTAATGCGGCTGGTCATGGCGGTCATCACCGACATCGGAATCTGATACACCTGATGCAGCACACCATCTATACGAAAGCGCACGATGCCGATTTCGCGCCTAGGCTCGATGTGTATGTCCGAAGCGCGCTGCTCGAAGGCGTATTGCCATAGCCAATCTACGATGTGGACGATGTGTTGATCGTTGGCATCAAATTGTTGGTTGGTCTTGCCCAACTCTACTAATTGTTCAAACGATGCTTGCCCGGATTTGCTCTGCCGATTATTTTGCGCCGCATTTTTTACCGAGCGCGCCAGATTGTAAAACTCGACCAAGTAGCGGCTGATGCTTTCTGGTGTGGCAATGACGCGGCGTATGTCGCGCCGCAGTAGTTGCTTAATCACCGCCTCCCAGTCGCGCAAAAAAGGCTCGGATGTGGCAATGACCACCTCGTGCTGAGTCATCTTCACGGGCAAAATGCCGAAGCGCGCGGCATAGTCATTGGACATGGTGTCTGCCACGGCTGAAAAATCTATTTTCAGCGGATCAATGTGGAAATAATCGAGACCGACTTTTACCGCCAGCCACTCTGTTAGAGCTTCCGAATGCAGTAGTTTGTGCGGTGGGGAGGGCATCTTCCAATTCTGTGCGGCAATGACGGAAAGCGGATGCACATCGTTGCGGTGTGCGCGCCGACTGGCGATGAGCGAGTCGGCAGCAGTCTGATCTACCATGCCATCGGCCACCAACATGGTGAGCACTTCTGGCAGGCTTAATTTGTGTTCCTTGTTTGATGGTTTTGTCACGTACCCTCCTCCCCCTATTGTCTATGCAAGACTATATGGTTATTGCCGCCACCGCAATAATCCATTTACTCGCATTTTTAAATTGTGACACTAATAATTTTTACTCCCTCCCCTTCAAGGGGAAGGCCGGGATGGGGATGGGGTGGTTCTAGCTTAGATTTTATCTAAGATTTAATCATTGCATATTGAAAGGCAAACTTTAAATTTGCGCGACAGCGGTATACTGCACGCATTGCTAGGCATTGCCAGCTTAGACGATTTGGCCGGCCACCCAATTGTGGGGGCGTCGTGGGAAGGATGGGTAGTAGAGCAGATCGCCCAACTGATTGCGCCACAATGGCAACTCTCGTTTTATCGCACGGCGAGTGGTGCTGAGATGGATGTGGTGGCCGAATGCGGCAAGAAAAAAATCGGCTTTGAAATTAAATTTTCCAGCGCACCCGCACCCAGCAAAGGATTCTGGTCTGCTATATCAGATTTGAAACTGGCCCACACCTACATCGTCGCTCCAGTAGAACAAGGCTATCCACTCGCCCCGAATGTAGACGTCGTTGCGGCGGCAGAGTTGGTCAAGGTGTTGCAGGGTATTTGAGCGGGAGCAAAATTCATCTGAGTTGAGTCTGCGCCACCCAATCCGCATCTTTCACGTAAAATAGTAGCCGCTTCTTTTATATCGGGATCACCCCATGACACTTACCGCTCTCTCCGCCTTGTCGCCGCTGGATGGCCGCTATCACGGCAAGGTTGATGCCTTGCGCCCTTATTTTAGCGAATTTGGCTTGATTCGCTATCGCGTTCTGATCGAAATCGAATGGCTCAAAGCCTTGAGTGCAGCGCCCGCTATCGTAGAAATTGCGCCGTTCTCTGCCGCCACGATCCAGCAATTAAATGAACTCAGTGCTCATTTCAGCGAGGCTGATGCGGAACAAATCAAGACGATCGAGAAGCGCACCAACCATGATGTCAAGGCTGTTGAATATTGGCTGCGCGAAAAATTATCTATCAATCCAGAAACCGCAAAAGTGCTGGAATTTATTCATTTTGCTTGCACTTCCGAGGACATCAATAATCTGAGTCATGCCCTGATGTTAAAGGCTGGACGCAATGAATTGATGTTGCCTGCGCTGGATCTGCTGATCAAGCGCCTGCACAAGCTGGCACATCAGTTGGCCGAGCTACCCATGCTGTGCCGCACCCACGGCCAGACTGCCACGCCCAGCACGCTGGGCAAGGAAATGGCCAATGTGGTACATCGCTTGCAACGTGCGCGCGAACGTCTAGAAACAGTTGAAATAATGGGCAAGTTCAATGGCGCAGTGGGCAATTACAACGCACATTTGGCGGCTTATCCGAATGTGGATTGGGAAGCCTTGGCGCAAAATTTTGTCAGCGCTCAAGGGATCGTTTTTAATCCCTACACTATCCAGATCGAGCCGCATGATTACATGGCCGAACTGTTCGATGCTTATGCGCGCATCAATACCATTTTGATTGATTTTAATCGCGACATCTGGGGCTATATCTCGCTGGGATATTTCAAGCAGAAAGTGGTGGCGGGCGAGGTCGGTTCTTCGACCATGCCGCACAAAGTAAATCCCATAGATTTTGAAAATTCGGAAGGCAATCTCGGCTTGGCTAATGCCGTGCTGCGCCATTTTTCCGAGAAGCTGCCGATCTCGCGCTGGCAGCGCGATCTGACCGATTCTACGGTGTTGCGTAACATGGGTGTGGCGCTGGGTTATACGCTGCTGGCCTATGAATCGTGCTTGAAGGGCTTGAACAAATTGGAAGCGAATTCGCAACGATTGGCAGAAGATTTGGATAATAGTTGGGAGGTGTTGGCCGAACCTATTCAAACCGTGATGCGTCGCTACAACATAGAAAATGCTTACGACAAACTCAAGGAACTAACGCGCGGCAAGGGCGGAATTAATCGCGACAGTTTGCGAGCGTTTATAAACACCCTGAATATCCCGGCGCTGGAAAAAAAGCGTTTGTCAGAATTAACCCCCGAAACTTATCTGGGCAAGGCCAGTGAATTAGCCAAGCGAATATAGGGTGGGGTCATTGTAAATTATTGAAGCTGAATTTTTGCGACTAAGATCACCATAGGGAAGCTGCGCTGTAATTCTTTGCTGGTGAAATCCTTCAAGTGTGTGCCCTCGTTGTATCCCACACGATCACCGACCTTGAGTTTGTCCATTTTGGGGCCGGCGATCCAAACTAGGCCGTATGCATTATTCTCTAGTTGAACATAGGTATAGGCTGGGGTGTGCAGCACTTCTAGCGCTTTGCCTTCATTGGGTAGGCGCATTAATACCGCCAATCGATCGCGTTTTACTCGGCGTGCTTGAGCGGCTAGAGTATCTTCTCTACTACCCCAAAATCCATAGTCTCCAGCACTATTGCGCTCGGCATAAACGACGCTGGCAAGATTGCCGTCAGGGTAGGCGCCCCCAATAACATAGGTGTAATTTTTGTTTGCAACGAGGCTGAAAGTGCCGCGAGGTTGATCTAGAAAGGTGGTGGGTCGCCACGGCTCAAGCTGGCCATCTTTGCCAACTTTGGTGTGCTCGATGCTGTCAATATATTTGGGGCCAAAAAATCCACCCAGCGCATAGATCTCATTGCCATAAGCAATGCTTTCGTGTCCCCAGCGAGGTTGCCGCATTGACGTTGTGGCTTGCCAGGGTTGTAAATTTCCGTCGTTCATGGGGCGCGACCACTCAACATCAGCAATACTGTTCCCATCATTGCGATGACCGCCGATCACAAAAAAAGTATCACCTATTTTTTGTACGGTATTGATATAACGCGGCATAGTCAGTATTTGCGGATCAAGTTGCCATTCGCCCAAAGTGCCGTCGGGCTGCCATTCCGCGTGTTCAACCGAATCAAGCAACACCCCACCAAAGCCGCCAAATGCGTACAAGGCTTTGTCGGTGGCTAGGAGCTTGTTGCAGCGACGTCCGACCACCATTTCGTTTTTTTCCAACTGCCACGGACCGAGCGACCCATCTGCAAGAATTTCGGCGCGCTCTACAGAGTGCAATAAATACTGATCGGCAGGGCCGTTTCCACCACCCGCAATATAAATATAATTACCATGTACCACCGCTTCCATAAAGCCGCGCTCTACGTTCAGCTTGGGGCCAATCTGCCAAGGGTCTAGTGACCCATCTGCTTGTATGGAGGCGTATTCGGTTGAGGATAAGGCCTCGCCGTTATTGCCGCCGATGACATAAATATTATTTTGGGCTATGACTGACGCGGCACCATTGCGCGGGGTAATCATGGAGAACGCGTCTTTCCAATCGGCAATCCAGACATGTGACGTGCAGCCAGACAGCAGCAGAGCCATGCCGATGAAGTATATTCTTAAAGGAAAAAGCATTGTTGCCCCCTCGCAGCCATTGCTGGCAAATAGATTGTGGTTTTTCTTATTGTTAGAGTGCAGAATGCCCGTGAAACAAAACGCAGTCAATGATAATTTTGTGTATTTTGTTTGTATTTTGTAAGGAGAGTAAAGCGGCAATTTATCCTTTAATTTCCGACATGCCGCGCTGAAAAACATTAACGGCGTTGCGCCCCATTTTTTTCGCATGATACATGGCCGTGTCGGCATTCTTGACTAGCAACTTTTCTTCGTCTCCATGTGTGGGATACACGGCAATACCTATGCTGGAGGAGATGGTAAGGTTGTGGCCGGCCAATGTAAAAGGGCGGTTCAGGGCGAGACGAATTTTTTCACCCACTATGCTCGCATCATGCGCCGCTTCGATGGTGGGCAGCAATACAACAAACTCGTCGCCACCCAGGCGCGCGGCGGTATCAGATTCACGCAGGCAATCCTGGATGCGTTGCGCCGCTTCTTTTAGCAACTGATCGCCCACGCCGTGACCATAGGTGTCGTTGATCGGCTTGAATTTATCCAGATCTATGAACATCAGCGCTAGATATTCTTTATGTCGTTGTGCCGAGGAGATTGCTTGCCGCAGGCGGTCGTTAAATAAAGCGCGGTTGGGTAGTAACGTCAGCGCATCGTATTGCGCCATGCGGCTCATATGCTCTTCTATATCCTTGCGTTCGCTGATGTCAATGGCAATGCCGCACAAGGCGTAGATACTGCCATCTTCGCGCTGTAGCGGGCGTTTGACGGATAGAAAAACATTTGCCTCACCCGTGAGTTGATTGAAATTAACCTCTTCGTTCTGGATGGTCTCGCCATTCAGTAGCACGCGCAAATCACTTTCCCGCATATGGACGGCAGTGTCGGCATCAATAAACTTGTGGTCATCGTACCCCAGGATTTCTTCCATGGGCGCCGCGAATCGTTCGCGCAATAAACGATTAGCAAACAGGTAGCGACTTTGATTGTCCTTTGTGTAAATGTAGGCGGGTACGTTTTCCAGAATATCGGAAAGAAGCTTTTCGTTTGCCTTGAGCGCCTGATCGGCGTGACTGCGATCCAGCGTTATCTCCGCAAGGCTGACCATTTGCTCTATCAGGCGTATTTCGTCCCTGGTTGGCTGGCGTGTCTGCCGATAGTAAATCTCAAAGATACCCAACACCTTGCCGGAAGCCGAGCGTATCGGTTCTGACCAGCAAGCGCTCAACATTGCCTGTTGTGCGAGGTCTTTATAGTTTACCCAGTAAGGATGTGTAGCAATATCTTCTGCGATGATGCGTTGCCCCGTAAATGCTGCCGTGCCGCAGGTGCTGACACCGATGCCGATTTCGATGCCGCTGAGCGTGGAGTGGTAGAAATCGGGCAGGCTGGGCGCAGCGCCCACCAGCAGGTGCTTGCCTTCGCTATCAAGCAGCAATATGCTGCACCGCATGGCAGGTTGCGCCTGCTCTACCCCATGCACAATAGCCGTCAGAATAACGGCGAGAGGTTCGCCATAAGCCAACAACTCGATCACCCGGCTGCGGGTCTGTTCTTGCTGCGCTGACCGCTTGCGCTCGGCAATGTTACGTACAAACTTGCGCCGGATATGCGTGATACTGACTAGAGCAATAACAACGCTGCTGATTAGCAGCAAGGAAAATATTAGCACCAGCGTTCCCCCTTAATGATTAACTTACGATACACCACAAAGCGCTAGCAGCCAGTCGGACTTGATGGAAGGCAATAGAATCGGGGGTGTTGGGTCGTGCCCATGCTCACCATATTTCACCGTGCCCAACCTCAAGCTAGAGCCAGGCTAAATTGTTACAATGATAATGTATTGACTTATGGCCATGAAATAGGGAAAATGCGCGCGCTTTTTGTCGCCTTGAGCACAGGAGCAATGCTCTGGGTGCTCTGGATGAATGATTCAACTAACACGACAATAAGTCACGCATACAGCAAGGCAGTACGCTGGCAGGTAATTGCAACAGCCCTTGTAGCAATCGCATCTTTTGCGTTCGCTGGAGTCCACGCGGCGTTATCCGCTGTGCTGGGAGGGGTGGCTGTTATCGTCGGCAGCTATGCGGGTGTGGCGGTTACCGCGAAAAGTCGCGGCACAGATCCGAGTGGATTGTTGATTACCCTGCTTAAAGCAGAGGCAATCAAAATAATCGTAATTGTTCTGTTGTTGTTAGCAATATATAAGTTTTATGCAGGGCTGGTTCCGCTGGCTCTGATAGTCGGGTTGGCAGGTGCGGCGCTGATTGCTGGCGCTGGATTGCGTAACATAAATAATTAGGATTTTTTGGATGTCAACTGAACAGACACTAACACCTGCAAGCTACATCGAGCATCACTTGGCTTTTAATGCCAAGCAGGTCGGCGATGGCAGTTTTTGGACGTTGCACATGGATACGCTGATAGTATCCGGCTTGCTTGGTTTCGTCGTATTCGGTTTGTTGTGGCTCGTTGTGCGCGGCGCGACAGCCGGTGTACCAAACAAACGCCAGGCATTTGTTGAGTTGCTGGTGGAGTTTGTGGACGATCAGGTCAAAGGGATTTTCCATGGCAATCGCCATGCTTTTGTCGCGCCGCTGGCGTTGACGGTGTTTGTCTGGGTGTTGGTGATGAACGCCATGGATTTTCTGCCGATAGATATTATGGCGTGGATTTATCATAACGTATTCGGTCAAGATCACTGGCGCGCCGTGCCGACCTCCGACATTAACGCAACTTTTGCGCTGGCACTGTCAGTCTGGTTCTTAATGATTTTCTTCAACATCAAGGTCAAGGGTCTGGGTGGTTGGATACATGAATTATTCTGTTCTCCATTTGGCTCAAACCCGTTGGTCTGGCCAGCGAATTTCCTGTTCAATATGATTGAATATGTGTCCAAGCCGCTTTCTCATTCATTGCGCTTGTTCGGTAATATGTATGCCGGGGAAATTATCTTTTTGCTACTCGGCATGTGGGCCGCTACCGGCTTGGCGGGCACAATATTTGGTGCGGTGCTAAGCGCGGGCTGGGGAATATTCCATATTCTTATCGTCGTCTTGCAAGCATTCATCTTTATGATGCTGACCGTTGTTTATCTCGCGATGGCGCATGAGAGTCACTAGTTTTAAATTAACCGCAACATAATCGAAAGGAAGCAAAATGGAAAACATGCAATTTATGGCGCTCATCCAGGCGTACACAGGTGTTGGTATTGGTTTGATCATCGGCTTGGGCGCTGCTGGCGCTTGTATCGGCATTGGTATCATGTGCGCCGCTTTCTTGGAAGGCGCAGCTCGTCAGCCAGAAATGATCCCAACGCTGCAAGGCAAAGTGTTTCTGTTGCTTGGTTTGATTGACGCTTCGTTCATCATTGGTGTGGGTCTGGCCATGATGTTTGCGTTCGCCAACCCGTTGCTGGCCGTGGTTCAGTAATTCACTGATTCGTGTCATGGCCGCTTGGCTAAAATCAGACAAGGAACAGAAATGAACATTAATTTAACATTGATCTCGCAGGCTTTATCGTTTGCCATACTGATATGGTTTACGGTGAAGTTCGTATGGCCGCCTTTACTGGCTGCAATCGAAGCGCGCCAAAAAACTATCGCTGAAGGATTGGCTGCGGCTGAGCGCGGCAAGACCGATCTCGACTTGGCGGCCAAGCGTTCTGCCGAAGTCATTCGCGAAGCCAAAGAAAAGACTGCCGAGATCGTTGCGCTGGGCGAAAAGCGCGCTAGCGAAATTATCGAAGAAGCCAAGGCGCAAGCCAAGGCTGAGGGTGATCGCATCATTGCCGGAGCTAAAGCTGAAATTGAACAAGAAGTTTTCCGTGCCAAAGAGCAATTGCGTACGCAGGTAACTGCGGTTGCATTGGCGGGCGCTGGAAAAATTCTGGGTCGTGAGATTGATGCCAAGGCGCATAACGATTTGCTGGAAAAATTGGTCAAGGAAATTTAATCGCCATGGCTGAATCCATTACCGTCGCCCGCCCATACGCTCAAGCCGCTTTTGATGAGGCGCGCAAACTCGGCAATCTTAAAGGCTGGTCAGATACCTTGCAAACCTTGGCGCAATCTTTGAGCAACGCCGAGGTGTATGCAGTTGTCACCAGCCCGCGTGTCATCCGCAGCCAACTGGAAGCGCTGATGCTGGCACTGTGCGGTGGCAGCATCAGCAAGAGCGAGCAAAACTTTATCAAGCTGCTGGTCGAGAGTCAGCGTCTGACTTTGCTGCCGGAAATTTCGGCGCACTTCGAGGCGTTACGCGCAGAAGAAGAAAAGAGCGTAGATGTGCTGGTGACTGCCGCGTTTGAGTTGGATGAAGCGCAAAAACAAAAAATGACGGCTGCGCTGAAAAAGCGCTTGGGCCGTGAAATTAAATTGAGTTGTGCAGTAGATAACAAATTGCTGGGCGGCGCGATTATTCGCGCCGGAGACAAAGTTATAGATGGTTCCGCGCGCAGCCAGCTTTCGGAATTAGCCAACGCCCTGGCTTAACAGATTTATTGAATTGAAATTGAGGACATGCAGATGAAGCTCAACCCTTCTGAAATTAGTAATTTGATTCGCAGCCGTATCGAAAATTTCGAGACGCTGACGCAGGCGCGCACCGAAGGTACAGTGACCAGCGTAACTGACGGCATCGTGCGTGTGCATGGTTTGTCGGACGTGATGCAGGGCGAGATGCTGGAGTTTCCCGGCAACACTTTCGGTCTGGCGCTCAACTTGGAGCGTGACTCGGTTGGCGCGGTGGTGTTGGGTGAATACGAACATATCACCGAAGGCGATACGGTCAAATGTACTGGCCGTATTTTGGAAGTGCCAGTTGGCCCTGAGTTGTTGGGTCGCGTGGTCAATGCCTTGGGTCAACCGATAGATGGCAAAGGCCCGATCAACGCCAAGCTGACTGACAAGATCGAAAAAGTAGCGCCGGGCGTGATTGATCGTAAGTCAGTATCGCAGCCGGTGCAGACTGGCCTCAAGGCGATTGACTCCATGGTGCCGGTCGGTCGCGGTCAGCGCGAACTGATTATCGGTGACCGTCAGACGGGTAAGACCGCAGTTGCCGTAGATGCCATCATCAACCAGAGAGGTCAGAACATGACCTGCGTTTATGTTGCGATTGGTCAAAAAGCTTCGACGGTTGCTAACGTGGTGCGCAAGCTGGAAGAGCACGGCGCGATGAAATACACCATCGTTGTGGTGGCTACGGCATCTGATTCCGCTGCCATGCAATTCCTCGCGCCTTACGCTGGTTGCACCATGGGCGAGTACTACCGCGACCGCGGTCAGGATGCGCTGATTGTTTATGACGATTTGACTAAACAAGCCTGGGCGTATCGTCAGATTTCGCTGTTGCTGCGCCGTCCGCCGGGTCGTGAAGCGTATCCCGGTGACGTGTTCTATTTGCACTCGCGTCTGCTGGAACGTGCCGCACGCGTGAACGAAGAATATGTAGAGAAGTTTACCAAGGGCGAAGTCAAAGGCAAGACCGGTTCATTGACCGCGCTGCCGGTGATTGAAACTGCTGCTGGTGACGTGTCCGCTTTCGTACCGACCAACGTGATTTCGATTACCGACGGCCAGATCTTTTTGGAAACTGATTTGTTTAACGCCGGTATTCGTCCCGCGATCAACGCCGGTATTTCGGTGTCGCGCGTCGGTGGTGCAGCGCAGACTAAAGTTATTAAAAAGCTGGGCGGCGGTGTGCGTCTGGCATTAGCGCAGTATCGAGAGTTGGCCGCGTTCGCGCAGTTTGCTTCTGATCTGGATGAATCCACGCGCAAACAACTGGAGCGCGGCCGCATGGTGACCGAGCTGATGAAGCAAGCGCAGTACGCGCCATTGTCCGTAGCTGAAATGGCGGTGACGCTGTTTGCCATCAACAAAGGTTCATTTGATGATGTCCCGGTGAACAAGGCGCTGGCGTTTGAATCTGCGCTGCATTCATTCCTCAAGTCGCAGCATAAAGCTTTGGTAGATTCGATTGAGGCCAGCAAGGATTTGTCTGCTGACAATGAAAAAGCGCTGATAGCGGCGATTGAAAAATTCAAAACTACCGCCGTTTATTAAGCGCTAGTCTATCAATATTATTTCAGGCAATAATTCAGGGTTGCGATAATGGCGGGTAGCAAAGAAATACGCACCAAGATCAAGAGCGTTGAAAACACGCGCAAGATCACGCGCGCGATGGAAATGGTGGCGGCATCGAAAATGCGTAAGGCGCAGGATCGCATGCGCGCCGCACGTCCTTACGCGGAAAAAATTCGTCAGGTTGCTGCGCATTTGTCGCGCGCTAATCCTGAGTACAAACACCCATTTCTGGTCAAGCGCGATACCATCAAAAATATCGGCGTGATTGTTATCACCTCGGACAAAGGTTTGTGTGGTGGACTGAATACCAACATCCTGCGCTTGGTGGTTGCGCGCATGAAGGAATGGGAAAGCGAAGGCAAGGGCATCAGCGTCTGTCCGATCGGTAACAAGGGCTTTAGCTTTATGACGCGCATAGGCGCAAAAGTTAAATCACACTTGATCGGTCTGGGCGACACACCGCATATCGAAAAATTGATCGGTGCGGTCAAGGTCATGCTGGATGCTTATACCGCTGGCGAAATTGATGCGATCTATCTGAGCTACAACGACTTCATTAACACCATGAAGCAAGAGACCAAGATGGAGCTATTGTTGCCGCTGACTGATGCACAGTTGGGTGAGCCCAGTGGCAGCAAAGACAAGTGGGATTACATCTACGAACCGGAAGCAAAGCCGGTGATAGATCAGTTGTTGTTGCGCTATGTTGAATCGCTGGTTTATTCTGCTGTGACTGAAAATCAGGCATCCGAACAAAGTGCGCGCATGGTGGCCATGAAAGCCGCGTCTGATAACGCCAAGAGCGTGATCGGCGAACTTAAGTTGGTGTATAACAAGGCGCGTCAAGCAGCGATTACCAAAGAAATTTCAGAGATAGTGGGCGGCGCAGCGGCAGTTTAATGTGAGCCTCGCGCAGCGAATCCTTATCCCCCTCGCCCGCTTGCGGGAGAGGGTTGGGGAGAGGGAAATTCAAGAATTAATTTAGAGTTAGATGGGGAATCCGAAAATGAGTCAAGGAAAAATTGTTCAGTGTATCGGTGCGGTGGTGGACGTTGAATTCCCGCGCGATCAGGTACCAAACGTATATGATGCGCTGACCGTGCCGGGTGATGGCAGTTCAGTTGCTGAAAAAGGGCTGACCCTGGAAGTGCAGCAGCAAATTGGCGACGGCGTAGTGCGTACCATTGCCATGGGTTCCTCCGACGGCCTGCGGCGCGGCATGGCGGTGCTCAACAGCGGCAAGCCTATTTCTGTTCCAGTTGGCCATGGCACGCTGGGTCGCATCATGGACGTACTCGGTCGCCCAATTGACGAGGTCGGCGAAGTGAAATGCACCGAGCGTCGCTCCATTCACCAGAAAGCCCCAAAATTTGACGAACTGTCGCCATCTGTTGATTTGCTGGAAACCGGCATCAAGGTGATTGATCTGGTTTGCCCGTTCGCCAAAGGCGGCAAGGTTGGTTTGTTCGGCGGCGCGGGTGTAGGCAAGACCGTGAATATGCTTGAACTGATTAACAACATCGCCAAACAACACGCCGGTTTGTCCGTATTCGCCGGTGTGGGTGAACGTACTCGTGAAGGTAACGACTTCTATCACGAAATGTCGGAAGCGGGCGTTATCAAGCTGGATAACCTGCCTGAATCCAAAGTGGCCATGGTGTTCGGTCAGATGAACGAACCGCCTGGCAATCGTCTGCGCGTGGCGTTGTCCGGCCTGACCATGGCAGAATATTTCCGCGATGAAGGCCGCGACATTCTGTTCTTCGTTGACAATATTTATCGCTTTACATTGGCCGGTACCGAAGTGTCCGCGCTATTGGGTCGTATGCCTTCTGCCGTCGGTTATCAACCGACGCTGGCCGAAGAAATGGGTCGCTTGCAAGAGCGTATTACTTCTACTAAAACAGGTTCGATCACTTCAATTCAAGCGGTGTATGTACCCGCTGACGATTTGACCGACCCGTCTCCTGCAACCACCTTCTTGCACCTGGACTCAACCGTTGTGTTGTCGCGCGATATCGCCTCGCTGGGTATTTACCCGGCTGTAGATCCGCTCGATTCCACCTCGCGTCAGCTTGATCCATTGGTGGTGGGCGAAGAACATTACAACGTGGCGCGCGGTGTGCAACAGACCCTGCAACGCTACAAAGAATTGCGCGACATCATCGCCATTCTGGGCATGGACGAATTGGCACCGGAAGACAAATTGGCCGTGGCGCGTGCACGTAAGATTCAGCGCTTCCTGTCGCAGCCGTTCCACGTGGCCGAAGTATTTACCGGTAGCCCAGGCAAATACGTGACGTTGAAAGATACTATCAAAGGCTTCAAAGGCATCGTTAACGGCGACTACGATCACCTGCCAGAACAGGCGTTCTACATGGTCGGCGGCATCGAAGAGGCCGTGGAAAAAGCAAAGACTATGTAATAAACGCCAGACGGCGTTTCAAGGAAAAATATGGCAATGACAGTACATGTTGATGTAGTAAGCGCGGAAAAATCCATTTTCTCCGGCCTCGCGGAAATTGTCATCGTTCCGGGTGAGCACGGGGAGTTGGGAATTTATCCGCGCCATACGCCGTTGCTGACCCGCATCAAGCCCGGCTCGGTACGCATCAAGGTGCCGGATCAGGAAGAGTACACGCTCATATATGTTTCTGGCGGCATGCTGGAAGTGCAACCTGACGTGGTGACCATCCTGAGCGACACCGCTATTCGTGGTGCTGATCTGGATGAAGCCCGCGCACTGGAAGCTAAACGTGCGGCAGAAGAAGCCATGAAGAATCGTACTTCTGATATTGATTACACACATGCTCAAGCTGAACTGGCCGAAGCAGTGGCGCAGTTGCAGGCGATACAGAAATTACGCAAGCAACGTCACTAAACAATATTGGTGTGGCAATTGATGTGTGAATTAGAAAAAGCGGCTTAGGCCGCTTTTTTACTAAGGGTACCTCTAACAATCCAGCAAAAAATGCCCATCAAGGCGTACAAAACGACAATATTGTCCCGCTATCGCGAGAGTGCTTGTATCAACTGGATTTCCGCCTGCGCGGGAATGACGCAATTGGACGTAATGAATAATCCGGGTTTAGGGCATTGGCATTTCATAAGGGAATTTCTCAATAATCGTCATTCCTGCGCAGGAGGGAATCCAGCGAGTTGATTTGACTTGGCTTCCGCCGCAGCCTGCCCCCGAAGGCTAGAATCGGAGGCGGGAGCGCGAAATATGAATTTTTAGAGATGTCATAAGTTGTTTGCATGCCGAATCCTATTGCAAGAGGGCAAACCTAGCAAATTATTTGAGTTCTTCAAACATATACTTTTCAAGTATCTCAATCATCACGAACAGCCTGAACTAGTGGCAAGCTAGGTTAGTCTGACAAAAACGCTAAGCAGGCTACAACTTATGTACCCAAGTGATTTGCATAGGATCAAACATTTAACCTTAAATAACCCGCTTAAGCTGTTGTGTTTATATAAAAATTGTTGTACCGTTACGGCAGCGGTGGGGTGTTGGCTACATTTATGGCCTAAAATTAAGGAGACTCGCGTGCAAAAATTTTTATTAATTTCCCAAATGGGTTCAAATTTTTTGCGGTCGTTATTGCTGACGATCTGCGTAGTTTTGCTCGCAGGCTGTAGCAGCGGGACACCGGATACGGGCGGCGGTGGAGGTGGTAGCGGCACGGCTACGCTGTCCATCGTGCTTTCTCCCACCACCATTTTTAGCTCTGTTAACTCTACCGTAACGGCGACCTTGCGCGATGACGCGGGCGCGCTTGTGACAGGTGCGCTCATTACATTCACCAGTAGTACAACCTCGGCAACTTTTAGTCAGGCAACTCAGGTCACGACAGCGGGCGTAGCCAGTGTCACTCTATCAGCGGCATCGGGTGCGCCAAGCGGAGCCGGATTTGTTACCGCCACGGTGACTATAGCTCCTAATGGAACCCCAGAAGGAGAAGGGCTGAGCAAATCAACAGGCTTCGGCATAGGCGGCGTTACGGCACCCGTGGTGGGCAGTGTTGTTGTTACCTCTGGCGCGGTCAGCATCACTGCGGATAACTTCAGTAGCACGACCATTTCTGCTACGGTAACAACGGCCGCTAGCGTCGCCATCCCCGGAGTGACGGTCACCTTCGCCAAGAGTTCGGGCACGCTGTCCGCGCTTACAGCGATCACGGATGCCAGCGGAGTGGCAACGGTAAAGCTGACAGCGCCAACTCTCAAGGGCAGCGCAACCGTTACCGCAGGCTTTGGTGGACAGTCTGGTTCAACTAGTGTTGCGTTTGTTGCCGGCCCGGCGGCCCAGATCACTTTAACTTTATCCCCGGCTACTATTGCTCCCAGCGGAACGGTTACCCTCACTGCCGCCGTAGCGGATCTTTACGGTAATTTGTTGGGAGCGGGGAATGCCGTCGTCTTTACTTCTTCTACGGGGTCAACCGGCTCCACTACCGGCGGCTTATTCAGTGCAGCCAGTGTTACTACTAACGTGGTGGGCGTAGCCAGTAAAACTTATACGGCGGGTACTTGTGCAGCCACGTGCACGGATATTTTGACCGTCACCTCAGGCGGTGCCCAGAACACCAAAGACCTGGTAGTTAACAGCAACAATGCTGCCGTAAGCGGCATGACGCTTGTAGCAGGCAGCTCCAGTATCACGGCCAATGGTGCCAGTTACACCGTCATCCGTGCTACGGTAACGGGGACGGGTAGCCTCAGTGGTGTAGCAGTGGACTTTACTAACGATGGAGGAACGCTGTCTTCTACTTATCCGAGCCAGACCGCTGCCAGTTCGGCCACAACCGACAGCAATGGTGTGGCACAATTGTATTTGTTCTCGGACATCACACCTGGTAATGCAACAGTGAGTGCAAGTGCTGCCGGATGGCCGGGCGAGGTCGTAGTGAACTTCAAGCCCGGTCCGATATCGTCCATTGGTATGGCTGCATTACCTTCCAGTATTCAACCGGGTGGCTTAAGTACGCTGACCGTTGTCGCTACGGACGCGAATGGCAATCCAGTCGGGGCAAATCAGACCATCAACTTCTCTACGACTTCCACCGGTAAATTCAGTCCAGTTCGTGGCACGACCGATACAAATGGCCAAGTAACAGTTGTCTATACCGGCAGCAACACGGTTGGAGCAAACGTAGTGAAGGCTCTGGCAACCAATGCCGTGAGTAGTACAACAACTCTGACCGTATCCAGCTCCATTGCTGTGGTGGGTTCGGTTGCTATCGTACCAAGAAGTACATCCATCAAGGCAGTCGGCGGCACCACTTTGCTTGATGCAACTGTTTTGGATTCGACAGGCGCGCCCATCAATGGCGCAACGGTTGCTTTCAGCGCTTCTTCCGGTACAGTCACGGCGACTGCTACTACCAATGCAAGTGGCGTGGCGACGGCCACGCTGACTGCCGGGAACACCGTGCTGACAGCCACCGTGACGGCCAGCAGCAGCGGCTATAGCAGCAGCGCCGCCGTGGCTTATACCGCAGGTGCTCCCAATGCAGTTGGCATCAATGCTGCGCCTAACACGGCCGTTCCGGGTGGCACTTCAACCATTGTTGTTGCTGTGCTGGACAGCAATACCAATCCGGTTGAAAACGAACCGTTGATCATCTCCTTTGTCCTGCGCGGAAGCGGTGCGCCTGCATTGAGCGAAACTAGCGTCACCACGGATGTAAATGGTTTGGCGCGGGTAACTTACACCGCAGGTGCAGGTGTCGGAACGGACACCATCACCGCGACCACCAGCAATAACATTACCCCAACTAGCCAAGCCACGATTACCGTTGCTGCGGACGCGGTGGTGGTTGGCTCGATAGTCGCCACCACCAGCAAGGCCAGCATTCCGGTGAGCACAGGCTTTGCCCAGATCAGGGCAACCGTCAAGGACACATCCGGCGTAGTGCTTGCAGGGCAAACCGTGACCTTCACGGCTACAGACGGCACAATAACGGCGGTGACACCTACGGATATCAACGGTGTTGCTACGGCAACGCTAACCGCTGGAGCTGCACTGTTGACCTCAACCGTCAGCGCGTCGGTCGGCGGTTTTACCGAGAATGTGAATGTGGCCTTTACCGCAGGTGCAGCCAACACTGTGACCGTCAGCGCCGCGCCAGCGGCTATCAAAATTCGCGGGACTTCCACGCTTACCGCTTTAGTAATGGATTCAGGCAACAATCCAGTAATCGGGGAAACAGTCAGCTTTGCCTTTACCGTGAAAGGTAGCGGCCTGCCCACACTGGGCAGCACAACGGCCGTAACTAACATCAACGGGCTGGCGGTCATCGGCTACACGGCAGGCGCGTCGGCGGGAACGGACACGATACGCGCGACCACTGGCAATAACAAAATAGGCACGGTCAGCATTGTTTCCAACGCCGCCACCACCGTGGTTAACAGCTTGGCACTCACCACGGGCGCGTCGGCTATTGCCGCAGGCGGTGCAACGACGGCAGTGCGCGCTCAGGTGACCGACATCAATGGCTTGCCAGCATCCGGCATCACCGTGAATTTTTCGACTAGCGCGGGTTCATTGTCGTCAGCATCAGCAGTAACCGACAGCACAGGGCTTGCACAAGTGACCTTAACCAGCTCGAATAATCTGGGCACAGCCACCATCGTGGCCAATGCCAGCGGCTTTGTTAAAACAAGTGCGGTAACTTTCACAGCCAGTGCCCCGACTGCGGTGACCCTGTTGGGTTCAACTTCTCTGGCCAGCGGAGCAACGGCTACGCTCACCGCTGTGGTGCTGGATGCGAATAGCAATCCGGTCGCGGGTGAAACGGTGACCTTTACCATTACCGGCAATGTTTCAGGCGCAACGCTGGCTGCGGCGACTGGAGTCACCTCGGTGAATGGTATTGCAACCGTGGTTTATACCGCAGGCATTACAGCGGGTTTAGATACCGTAGTGGCGACATTGACTAATGCCACAGCATCCACGGCGGCAAGCCTCACTGTGATTGCCGGATTGTCGGCCGCAAAACTTTCTATCTCCACCAATCAGCCCAGCATAAAATCAGATGACTCGGATTTCGCAACCATCACCGTGACCGCGCTCAATGGCAACAATGTGGTGGTGGAGGGAGTCCCAATTGCGTTCACCGCAACGGGTGGTGCGTTAATCGGAGGCACGGTCGACACCGATAGCACAGGCAAGGCGGTGGTGACGATCAGCTCCGGCTCGGATCAATCCAATCAGACGATTAACATCACCGCGTCTTCGTTGGGCGCAACAGCAGTCACTATTCCAATCCAAGTGACGGGCTCCACGGTAACACTGGCTGCGGAAACAACAGGTTTGGTTTCCGGCGCTTCGCCGACCTCAACCACGCTCACTGTCACGGCAAATAATGCTGGGCCTCAAGTAGTGGGTGGCACCCCTGTTACCTTTACTGTCACCGGGTCGGGTAGTGTCACCCTCAAGTCATTAACCGGCACACCATTAACTGGCACACCGTTCAACGGCGGCAATACCGGTACAAACGGTAAGTTGGACATCACCGTTACTGGCCTGACTTCGGGCACAGCCACGGTCACAGCAACGGCGCTGGGTGCGAGCAAATCGCAAGACTTTACAGTAACTGCCGCAGGCGCGGAATTCAAGATTACCGCGCCTGCGAGCAACCCGGCGGCATTGGTTACCAACACCGGCACCTTGCCGTTTACGGTACAAACCGGTGTAGTAATCATCAGCAGCGTTCGCTTATCCACCACCATAGGTACTTGGAGTGCTTGTGTCGGGGGTATAGGGGTCAATACTCCGGTTTGTATTCTGCCTACGGCGGCTACGGTGACTGCAACCTTAAGCTCAACCCAAGTCGGGGTAGCCAGTGTGCAAGTAGATGGCTGCTCGAGTGTGAACTGTGTCACGCCGAATACGGTGATGGCATCCGATTCACGCCGGGTAGCCATGAGTTCGGCCACTGCTGCTGCCATTAGCTTGCAGGCCAATATTAACGTGCTGCAACCGAGCACGGGCACCACCAGCAACTCGGCTGCTATTACCGCTACGGTGCGTGATTCCAGTAATCAACTGGTAGGCAATAGCGCGGTGCAGTTCACTCTAGTGAATTCCACCGCAGGTGGAGAGAATGTTTCGCCGACATTGACCTTATCTTCCGATGGTGTGACCTCGACTGACCCTATCGGCCAAGCCAAGACCACCTTCACCTCAGGCTCGTTACCGACCGACACCATAGGCGTGACGGTGCGCGGCACGGTCACGGATGTCGGATCAAACAGCGTGGTGACAGGCGATATTGCGGGCACTGTGCTCAACGTGACTGTGGTAACCAGCGGATCGCTGGTAGGGCAACAATCCTTGAGTGGCACGGGCGTATCACCCAATACCATCATCACTGAACAGCTCACTGGCACAAGTGGCGGGGTAGGCACTTACAAAGTCAGCCCATCACAAACAGTGCCTTCGACTACGATTACCGCGCAACCTTCGGGCGATACCGAGATGAATATCGGCGGCAGTGCTGGCTCGGTGGTGATTGGTCAACCCAGCGTAATCACATTTTTCCCCGACAAACCCAGCTTATACCAAATTTCCATGAGCATCTTGGTTGCCGATTCCAATGGCAATCCAGTCAGCGGTGCGACAGTGTCATTAAGCGCGACCCCCGTTGCTTTTTACACTGGCGAGTATGATGTTGTTTCAGGCAAGTGTGTGGTTGACACTTGGGCCGGTTTTTACAGTGAGGATGACAATCAGAATTTAATTATGAATGTCGGGGAAGATCGAACTACAACTACCGCACAAACAGCTACAGACTCTCGTTTCTATTACCGCGATACCGGCTTGCCGCCACCAACACCACCGGCAACATTGGCACCGGACGGCTATATCATAGATGGCATTTTGACCCCCGGAAACGCTGCATCCGGTAATGTCCCCAGTACCGTGACCACAGATGCCAATGGTTTGGCTGAGTTTAATCTGAATTACCTCAAACAACATGCCTATTGGATAGCAACACGAGTCACCGCGAAACTGTTGGCGCAGGGGTCGGAGTCAACCAGCTCCTTGACCTTCCGTTTGGCGGGAACAACGGACGACGTTGAAGATTGTGTGTTGCCGGATTCGCCCTATAATTAATTACATCTCCATTGCAAGCGGACAATAAATGTGACCTCTCTTCCCGCTTGCGGGGAGAGGAGAGGGAGTTGTTATCGTTTCAATTTAAACAAGCGGAGAATCAGCAAATGAAAATAAGCGTGAAGGTAATTGGAATAGGCATGGCCTTGATCTTGACCGCTTGCGGCGGCGGAGAAAAAGTCGCCTCGGACAGCGAAATTTCATTGCAGAAGCAAGCGGATTTAGCCAAGGCGACCCTGCAACAAAAGGCCGATGAGTTAGCGCGACAAGCCTCTATGTCCCCGCCGCCACCTGCAGAAAAAAAGAAGTGATTTCCCCCTTTTTTCGGCGTGATCATGTCGGCTGTCATGCTGGTCGCTAATTAAGCGGTTGTTGGTAAAGCTGTTCAATGATGGCCGGGTTCTCCAGGGTCGAGATGTCTTGTGTGATGATCCCGCCTTGAGCGATGGTGCGCAGCAAACGGCGCATGATTTTACCGGAGCGAGTCTTGGGTAAATTGTCGCCGAATCGAATATCGTCCGGTTTGGCGATGGGGCCGAGTTCTTTGCTGACCCAGTTACGCAGATTTTCTACGATTATTTTTGCAGCAGCGGCATCGCTGGGGCGCTGACCTTTTAGCACCACGAAGGCGACGATAGCCTCGCCCTTGATGTCGTGCGGCTTGCCTACTACAGCCGCTTCCGCTACCAGCGGATTGGCCACCAGTGCCGACTCAATTTCCATCGTTCCCAAGCGGTGGCCGGATACTTTCAGCACATCGTCTATGCGCCCCATGATCCAAAAGTAGCCGTCTTGATCGCGGTGTGCGGAATCTCCAGCCAAATACGCGCCCTTCATGTCTTTCGGAAAATAGGATGTTTGATAGCGTTCCGGGTCGCCCCAGATGGTGCGGATTTGCGAGGGGAAGGGGCGAGTGATGACCAAAAATCCGCCGTTTTTTCCGGGCAGTTCATCGCCCGTTTCATTGACGATAGTGGCCATGATGCCGGGCAAGGGCAGGGTGCAGGAGCCGGGTTTGGTGGCCACTGCGCCGGGCAGAGGCGCGATCATATGGCAGCCGGTTTCGGTCTGCCACCAAGTATCTACAATCGGGCAACGCGACTGGCCAACTTGGGTGTAATACCACATCCAGGCTTCGGGATTGATAGGCTCGCCCACGCTGCCTAGCAAGCGCAGGCTGGAAAGATCATATTGGCCAGGCAGATCGCCACCCAATTTAATCAGCGAACGGATGGCAGTAGGCGCGGTGTAGAAAGTCGTGACCCGGTGCGTTTGTATCATCTTCCAAAAACGCCCGGCATCCGGCCAAGTTGGCACACCTTCAAAAATCACTTGGGTCGCACCCACGGCCAGCGGCCCGTATGCCACATAGCTGTGGCCAGTCACCCAGCCCACGTCGGCGGTACACCAAAATATGTCGCTCGGCTTGTAGTCGAATACCCACTGCATGGTTAGCGCAGCGCCCAACAGATAGCCGCCGCTGGAATGTTGCACCCCCTTGGGTTTGCCCGTAGAGCCGGAGGTATAAAGGATGAATAGCGGATGCTCTGCGCTTACCCAAGTCGGCTCACAATGCGTGCTTTGTGTTTTGATCAGGTCATGCCACCACACATCGTGATTATCGTTCCAAACAACTTCATTGCCACTTCGCCGATAAACAACCACGCTATGCACCGCAGTGCAGCCACCCATCTGAAGCGCCTCATCTACCGCGGCTTTCAGCGGCAGCACTTTGCCGCCGCGCAGTTGTGCATCGGCGGTGATGACAGCACACGCTTGTGCATCAACGATGCGTTCATTCAGGCTTTTAGCGGAAAATCCGCCAAACACCACCGAGTGAATGGCTCCGATGCGCGCACAGGCTTGCATCGCCACGATGACCTCGATGCTCATCGGCATATAAATCACCACGCGCTCACCTGTTTTGATGCCGCGCGATTTCAGGCCGTTGGCAAATTGACACACCCGGCTATGCAGTTCGCGATAGCTGATGCGAGAAACAGTGCCGTCATCTGCTTCGAATATCAGCGCTGTTTTTTCTGGCTGAGTATGCAGATGGCGATCCAGACAGTTGTAGGACACATTCAGCTCACCATCCTCAAACCACTTAAAAAATGGTGCCTTGGTTTCATTCAGCACGGTCTTGAAGGGGGTGTGCCACAGCAAATGTTCGCGCGCCAAACGCGCCCAATAGCCCTGATAATCTCGCGCCGCCTCTTGGCACAACGCTTGGTAAGCGGCCATGCCAGAGACATTAGCCTGTTGCACAAAATGGTCGGCGGGCTGAAAAATGCGGTTTTCATGCAAGACTGATTCAATGCTGTTGGACATGGTTTTGATCCCCAATATTATTGATACTATTTTTTATAGATGCTGTGAACGCAACAACAATGCTGGCTCGATCAGACACGCTATATTTTAGATTGCATCACGAGAATACATTATCCCAGATTTTCCATTAGCGTTCGTAGCGAGGGCGATCAAGAGGTTGAAGATGTGCGAAAAAAATCAAAAAATGTTCGGAGGGCGTAGTTACTCTACGTTGACAGAACATTTTTTGATTTTTTTCGTGCAGATTCGGCCTATTGGTCGTCCGCAGTAGAATGCTAATGGAAAATCTGGG
>JAYUTK010000079.1:0-2169 GCA_043755195.1 Gallionellaceae bacterium | reverse complement strand
TATCCCGCCACATTGGCTATTTTGGATTCCCGCTCTTTAATTTCTTGCAAAGGAAAGATGAAATTTATCGACACCGCTGATTTTCATCAGATCACGAGAAATGTTGTGGATTGAGTAACCGGCATTTTTTCGCAGCGCGATGGCTGCAAAACGCCACTCTTGTTTTCCTTCGTTCAAGCTGATCACCAGCGTCCCCCCCGCGACCCGGTAGCCGTGTTCGCGCATCGTCAGAAACACACCATCTTCACTTGGTTCGAAGCCCTGCCGGAAATTCAGCACTACCGCGATTGCGTGGCGCGAGGGTAGCCAAGCTTCCAATTTGGAAATCCACATCATGACCACAGCAGACATGACAGACATGCTGATTGCGGCAAAGTAGAAGCCGATACCGACCAGTACGCCAATTGCCGATGCCGTCCAGATGGAGGCGGCAGTGGTCAGCCCGCTGATGGTAAATCCCTCTTTGATAATCACCCCAGCACACAGAAAACCGATGCCCGTGACGATGCCCTGAATAACCCGGGTAACGTCCGGGTAGGCCACCATCTGACTATGCCCGCCGTACCATAGCTCGGGGTAACCGACAATCACGGTGAGTGCCGCAGAGGCCAGGCACACCAGACCGTAAGTGCGCATGCCTGCGGCACGGCCATGATAGGAGCGTTCGTAACCTAGCAGCAAACCTAAAATGAGTGCGCCCAGCAAATTGAAAAAAACCAAAATATTGGCTTCGACAATCGGGGTTGACCAGTAAGTCGCCAGTGATTCGAGAGAAAGCAGTGACATTGAAGCGCTCCTGTGTGTGGACAGGCTCAGAGTATCAACGTTATCGAGTCTAGGCAATTTCCATGAGTGGATTGCTTGCCTCCGTCATTACACTACAGGGCGTCTCTAAAAATTCAAAATCCTAAGCGAGGCAAGGCGCGAAGAAATTTTTAGCGCGCCACATATGTATGATATGTAAGCGTTAAAAATTTTTGAGCAACGCCGTATCGCAACGGAGTTTGGATTTTTAGAGATGCCCTACTGTTTAATGGCACTCGGCTTTTGTAGCTGCTCCATCAGATCGTTGTTCCACTCGCCGGTTACTTTTACATGAGCTGCCGCCCCCAGTAGCACGGCTTCTATCAGGTTGTGGTTGAGGTAGACATGCAAGCCCGGCTGCCTGAACTGGTACAACATCGCCACGGCAGCGCCGCCTTCCACGAACCATGTTTCGAGGTTAGTCGCGGGCTTGTCGTTGAATGAACCACCCCGCCACATCAAATCCGCATGCCCGCCAATTAGGTGGGGACGAGAATCCCGATTGGCCTGCGAGTGTATGAACAACACCTTTTCGCCCACCTTGGCAGTTAATGCATGCTCGCCCGTCAGCGCACCAACCGCGCCGTTAAACACAATGTGGGTGGGTGTCAGCGTCTTCATCACCGCAAGCATATCGCCCATGCCCGCTATCGGTGTCGCGTATTCTTTGTATTGGTCGTTCGCATCTTTGGGGATGTAATAATCCTGCTCGCCGATATAGTAAGCCCTGTCGTATTTGATCGGCTTGCCCGCGTCGTCTTTCAAACCGTCTCTCGGCAAAACCATGATGGCGCCATTCATGCCAGAGACAACATGCCACGGAATCATGGCTCCACCCGGCGCACAGTGGTACACAAATACGCCGGATTTAATCGTCTTGAAGCGGATCACAACTTCTTCGCCGGGAGCAACATGCGTCAGCTCTGCACCACCCAACGCACCCGTGGCCGCATGAAAATCAATATTGTGCGCCAACGAATTGGTGCTTGGATTCACCAGTGTCAGTTCAACATAGTCATCTTGATGCACCACGATGATCGGGCCGGGCACGCTGCCGTCAAAGGTCATCGCCCAGATAGTCGCGCCATCAGGACTTACTTTCATCAGCTTTTCTTCAATCACCATGCGCACCTGTACAACTTTTGGCGCGCCTTTGGCAACCTGCTCATGATCGGGAAAAAAGGGCGGGGCAACCAGTTTCTGCGTGACTCTTTCCAGCTTGCTGGATTTAGTTTCGATCACCGCGCCTGCGTTCGTGACGCAAGCGATTAAAAAACCGAGGGTCAGCATTACATTCAGTATTGAGCGCATAGATTTCTCCTTTTTTGTTTAAACATTAACCAGCGGACCAATAGTTATAACAAA
>JAYUTK010000078.1:0-2173 GCA_043755195.1 Gallionellaceae bacterium | reverse complement strand
GATGCCAGAGAACACCAGCACCTTATAAATGCCAGCGGATACCGTGCCAAGGGATGTGATGGTCGTCACACCTGAAACCGTCAGGAACGTGGCATCGTTGGCACCGATGTCTGTGGTGCCCGCAGATGCTATAGTGCTTGCAGATGCAAGCTGACGAACGTCCGCCATGTTCTGGCGTATGATGTCCGTGAACTCAGTCATCTTGGTCCCGCCTTCAGGGGCACCGTTAGGCGGCAAAGATGAGTTGGACGCTGGTGTGGTTGACCAGTTTTTTATGGGCATTGGTTTTCCTTGAGCAACAAATTAAGGGGCGGTGATGAGTGATGAACAGTTTGTACGCATAATTTACGTTATTGTGCTGTCAGCCTTGGTTTATGGCTACTTATTCCCGGCCATACAGGAGGCCGTAAGCCGCTGGATTAAGAACGGGTGCAAGTTTCCTAATCTGTTCAGCCGTAAAAGGGGCTGATGCCCCGCGCTTGCTGACGGCTGCGGTTAATGCTTTTTGCATGGCTGGCGTATAAGCGCCCATGCCTATCGCCATTCCGCCAGCCGTTAATGGGAGGTTAGCCATTGCCGCCGCGCCTTGTCCAACATTCAGTAATCGTCCAGCCGTTCCGGAATCCGGGTAAGTATTCCCTAAAACTCGTTGCCCCGCTTCACCAAGTTCTTGACCAAGTGCTGTGCCGCGAGAGAAGTCACGACCGCGAACACTTGCAGAATTGGCTTTAACTGATTGAAGGTACTGACCCGGAGTAAAAACCCCGTCATTTATGGCAGAACGCTTTGCGGCATCTTCCAGCCTAACCAGCTTTGCCCATGCAAGGTCAGCAGATTTAAGGCTTTGCGCTGCTTGCGGGGACGATCTGCCAACCTGATCCATTAAAGTGCTTTGCAACTCCTTCAGCGCAGCGCCAAGCTCACCCTCTGACCCTGACGCCTTGGCGTATTGCCGCTGGACATTACCAATGTCAGAGTATGCTTTTTTAAGCGTTTCTGACGTAATGCCTCCATTTGGGGAAACACGGCTTGCAAGATATTCGTTGACGGTTTTATCAAACTTTGCCTTCATTTGCGGGGTTAGCCCGGTTGAAAGTTGGCGCAAGTTTCCAAAGTCATCAGCAAACTGTTTGTCGAATTGAACGCCTTTGAACTTTGTCCATACATCGTCGTACATGCCGGAAATTGCATCACCAGCTTGCTTAACCCCGGCGTGCCCAATATCATCGACCTTAGTGCCTACAGCCTCAACCGTATCATTCAAAATTGCACGGTTAAACTCGTTTCTAGACGCTTCTCTCGCTGATTGGATCGAATCGCCAACGCCAAACAAGCTAGTTGCTTTCTGCTCTGTTTTATTGGCAATTCCGCCAAGCGTTTGCCCGATAGTCGGGTTAATGCCTTTAGATTTGAGCAATGCAATATCAGGGTTCACGGAGGCTTTCGGGCTAACCATTCGCGCAACACCACCGGCAACCAAAGGCAAAGCGCCGCCTACCGCCAACCCGGTGTTTGCTTGTTTAGCTTTCTCACCCCAATAGTTACCATCGGTTACTGGCATGGTCATCGCCTGAGTTCCGCCAATAGCCGAACCGGACACCATGCGCCCACCCAATGACGCAGCTTGTGGGGCTTTTAACCCTATTGCGGCATTAATCGGGCTAATTACGTTACCGGTAATGCGCTGCACATCGAGACCGCCACCACGGCGGGCCTGATAGTCAGCCTCGTCACGTTTTATTGCTTCGTTAAACCCACCTTGACCTATTCTGGGGAAAACCCCAGTTTTATCAGCAACAAAATCGTTAAATTTATCCCCAGCACTCTGAACAGCCTGCGGCATCAAGTTATAAAAGCCTTGTGCAAGCCCTGTAAATGGATCGTTTATGCCACGCAACACGCCCTCACCAGCGAATGTGCCTTTTGGTGCGCTTACCTGCGGCGCTGTTTGTTGTGGCCGGCTTTCTGGTTGTGCCCCTTCCGCTTCAGCCTCGGCCTTTTGCTTGCGCATTTGCATAATCGCCAAAGCGCGGCGCTGATCCAGCGTCATTTCATCCATAGTTTACGCTGCTCCGGGGTTGAATATTTCCAAATTTCAGGGTCAACTCCTTTTGGTGTTGATTTTGGCAAGTCTTTTGGCTTCATGTCTGGCTTGTTTTTAACCCGATCAGAC
>JAYUTK010000077.1:0-12622 GCA_043755195.1 Gallionellaceae bacterium | reverse complement strand
GCGGAGAGAGAGGGATTCGAACCCTCGGTAAGGCTATAAACCCTACGCTCCCTTAGCAGGGGAGTACCTTCGACCACTCGGCCATCTCTCCAAAAGGCGGCGCAGATTAGCGTAATAGACGCAAAAGGTCAAACGAATGTGTTGTTGTGAAAATAAAATATAGTATGATTCCCTGCAAATACAGGGCAGGGATATGAATTTACCGTTGTAATTTTAGGGTAAGTAATTATGAAAGAGGTTTTAATTTGCACTCTAGCCATATGTTCTGGTCTATTGGCTATATACGCGCAAGCACAATCTACCCCACGTTTTTTTTATTCCGCCGATAAGCAAGAAGTCGCGGATAGTAAAACTAATCTGATTTGGCGGCGCTGTGTCGAAGGTATGAACTGGAATGGTACAAGCTGTATCGGTTCTGAAAAAACTTTCACCTATAGAGAGGCGACTAAGCACACCGCAGATTTAGCTAGATTAACCGGTATTGATTGGCGCTTGCCTGAAGCGCACGAGATCAAAACCATAGCCAATAAAACTGGTGTTACGCCAGAGACATTCGAAACATTTTTCCCTGCCACGCCGCCAACTTGGTTTTGGTCATCTTCGCCTGTTGTGGGTAAAGACGGCTATTTCTTGACGGTTGGTTTCTGCGATGATGCTAGTGGATTCATTGAGGTCAGCGCTGCTGGTCATTTTTATTTGAGGTTGGTGCGCACCCATCAGGATTTATAGTAAATTTTAGGTTCTAGCTTGGCGCTATGGGACAGCATTCACGGTAACTAACATCCTTAACCTGTTTTTTTAATTATGATAAATCACCCATAAATTGAGCCAAGGAACTCTTAAGCGCCGTAAAATTCGGATTGACCATCAAACGCTGCACAATGCCCCGCTTAAGGTTCTCCTCGGAAATCTCTCCCTGCAATATTCCACTGACCTGACGATTACATGTCAGATATTTCTCCATGTCGTTGGGATAATAATGTACACAGTTAGAATAGTCTCCCGTTAATCCATAATGTGGATCATCGGGAGGCAGCACCACCGCTGTGTGAGACGAACTTAATATATTTTGCGCGGGTATGACGCTGTTTACCAGTTCCAGTTTCTCCCGTGGAAAATCTTGCGGAAATTTATTTGTGTCGGTTGTGTAAAGCACCAGCTTGTTGTTTGAATGTCTTGCCCGTGCCATGAAGGCTATCGTTGCAGATACGATAGCGGTGGTGTCGTCTAAGCTGGTCGCAGTAAATACTGGAATGTTGATCTCATGTTGGTGCAAAGCGGCGCTGATTTCCTGCGTTAAGGCATACATTTGCGCTGCTGCATTTTTGGGGAACGACTCATATTTGTAAATATCTTGGTCTGGCCGTATGTTTACCCATTTAGCAGACGGATTCAACCAACTATAAAATTTATGCCGATTGGCGTGTGCCGCGCGTGGTGAAACCTCAAGGGCAGGAGAAAATAAATATAGGCCACGCACACGCACATCATGCAGGCTTTGATAAATGCTCAACGCACAACCAGCGGAGTAGCCTGCTAAATAAATCTCATCAACCTCGGCGGCGAGTTGGTCAGTGCCGTAGGCGACGGCTTTAGCCCATTCCTGCCATGTTACATCAAGCAGATCACCGGGCTGGGTGCCATGACCCGGCAATAAAATCGCCATGACACGAAAACCCTGATCCTGAAAAAAAGCAGCTAAATAGCGCATGAAATAAGGCGAGTCGGTCAAGCCGTGAGTCAGCAAGATGCCGCGACTATAGGGTTTTCCATGCCCAGACTGATAGCCTGATGTCGGCTTTAACTCGAAAGGGGAATTGCCTGCAACAATTTTTTCCAGGTTGGACGTGCCTGTTTTGAGCCGCGCCTGACGTATCATGTTTCGCGTGAGCGTCACATAATCAGCAAACAGCAAATGATCGCCATTGAACTGGGTATTCAGCCCAGATGCTGAGTGCCGAAATTCCAAGCGCGGGCTTGCTGTCAATTGAAATACTCAGGTTTATACATCAGTCACCGCGCCTAGGCTTGCACTGGATACCAGCCGCGCAAATTTTGCCAATACGCCGCGAGTGTAGCGTGGTGGCGGTGCTTGCCACAGAGCACGACGACGCGCTAATTCTGCATCGCTTACATTCAGTTGTATCAAGCTGGCAGTGGCATCTATGGTGATGGAATCGCCTTCCTCAACCAGTGCGATGGTGCCACCCACCGCTGCTTCGGGCGCAACGTGGCCGACCACAAAGCCGTAAGTGCCGCCAGAAAAGCGACCGTCGGTAATCAGTGCCACGCTGTCACCCATGCCTGCGCCCATCAGTGCCGCAGTCGGCGACAACATTTCGCGCATACCGGGCCCACCTTTAGGACCTTCATAACGAATCACTAGCACTTCGCCGGGATTGATTTGTTCGGCCAGAATCGCTTTCATGCAAGCCTCTTCCGAATCAAACACCCGCGCCGGGCCAGTGATTTTGGGATTTTTAATGCCGCTGATTTTGGCCACAGCGCCTTCTAATGCTAAATTTCCTTTAAGAATTGCCAAATGCCCTTGCGCATACAGCGGTTTATTCCACGGACGAATTACGTCCTGATCAGTACGTGGTTGCGCCGGTATTTTACTCAGCACCTCAGCCACCGTTTCCCCGCTGATGGTCATGCAATCGCCATGCAGCAAGCCGTGCTCCAGCAACATCTTCATCACTTGTGGAATGCCGCCGGCCTGATGTAGGTCGGTTACTACGTAGCGGCCTGAGGGTTTCATATCGCAAATGACAGGTACTCGCACACGAATTCTTTCAATATCATCAATGTTCAAATCAACATGCATGGCATGTGCGATAGCCAAAAAATGCAGCACTGCATTGGTCGAGCCGCCGGTCGCGATGACTACTGCAATGCCATTTTCGAAGGCTTTTCTGGTTAAAATTTGCGATGGCAAAATTTGTTTGTGTATGGCTTGCACCAGCACCTCGGCGGAACGTGCCGCGCTATCCCCTTTTTCTGCGTCTGTCGCCGCCATCGTGGAAGAATAAGGCAAGCTCATGCCCATTGCTTCAAAGGCAGAAGACATGGTGTTGGCGGTGAACATGCCGCCACAAGAGCCCGCGCCGGGACAGGCGCTGCGTTCGACCTCAAGCAGATCTTTGTCATTGATGCGATGCGCGATAAATTCACCCACTGCCTCGAAGCTGCTGACGATAGTCAAATCACGTCCGTGCAGATGACCCGGTTTGATGGTGCCTCCATAAACGAAAATTGCCGGGATATTCAGGCGCGCAAAAGCAATCATCGCACCCGGCATGTTTTTGTCGCAACCGCCGATGGCGAGCACGCCATCCATACTTTGGCCACGGCATACCGTTTCAATCGAATCAGCGATCACTTCGCGGCTTACCAGTGAGCATTTCATGCCTTCGGTGCCCATGGAAATGCCATCCGAAATCGTGATCGTGCCAAATGTCTGGGGCATGGCGCCAGCTGCTTTTGCCGCGCTGACAGCGCGCGCCGTCAAGCCATCTAATCCAGCGTTGCAGGGAGTAATGGTGCTATGGGCATTGGCGATGCCGATGATGGGTTTGTCAAAATCGTTATCACCGAACCCAACGGCGCGCAACATGGCGCGGTTGGGCGAACGCTGAACGCCTTGCGTGATGACTTTGCTATTGTTATTGCTGCTCATGCTAACTGTCTCCCGAGAAAATAATTTATAAAAATCGTGTCCAAAAAATATAGCTCAATATACCTTAAACGCATTGCTGAACATAGCACAAGGGCAGCACGCCCTTAAGCTAATTTTTGTCGTTTTGCCAATAAGGCCCCGCCCAACGCGGCTTCGGTTTGTGATGCCAAAGTAATCGGCACACCCAGCAAGCGTTCACGCATTTTAATCCACGCCTGATTTTTTGCCCCGCCTCCCATGCTTAAAATAGATGTCAGCGGCGTTGCGCCCAGCTCAACGAGTTTGGCATAACCCGCCACTTCGATGCGGCTCAACCCTTGCAGGATGCCATGCAGAAATTGGGCATCATCAAGAGGTCGTGGTGTCAACCTCGGCATCAGGGCGGAATCATTAACAGGAAAACGCTCACCGGGGCGCGGCAGTGGGTAATAGTCTAGCGTTGTGCCAACATTCGGATCAATTTGCTGGCTGAGCACGAGCAGATCGTCGTCGCTAAAGTGTTGCCGCAACACGCTGCCACCCGCGTTAGAAGCGCCGCCCGCCAGCCATAAATCGCCGTAACGATGGCTATATACGCCATATTGCGCCGCCTCAATACGTCGCTCCGAAAGTATCTTTAGTACCAGTGTCGTACCGAGCGAAGTGACTGCTGCGCCAGGTTTATTTGCGCCTGCGGCAATGAAGGCGGCAATGCTATCGGTAGTTCCCGCATGCACCACACAAGCAGGGTTGAGCTTGAAATGCCGTGCCACGCTCGTGCTGATGGATGTAAGCACAGCACCAGGTGCGAGCACTCGCGGCAACAAATCGGCTTGTGGCAAATTGAGTACCCAATCCGGCCAGCGCAAATGCTCAATGTCATAGCCCGTCTTCAGGGCATTGTGATAATCGCTAACCCCTCCCATCCCGGTCAGCAAAGCGGCCAGCCAATCCGCTTGATGCAGAAAGTGCGCTGTGTTTGACAGATTGGCATGTGCCGTCAACCACAAAAATTTAGCCAAGCCCGAAGTTGCGCTGCAAACTATGTGGCCGGGTGGCGCTAATTTCTTTAATTGTTCTGCTGTATCCTGGGCGCGCCCATCAAAATAAAGCAGCGCGGGTGAAGTTGGTTCCATATCCACATCGCACAGCAACACCGTGGCGGAGGTTGCAGAGATGGCTATGCCCCTGAGCTGGGTCGCGATGGCCGCTGGCAAATTCTGTAGCAAAAAATGCAGCGCCTCACGCCAATCCAGTGGCGCTTGTGCGGTGGCATTGGGATAGTTATAGCGGTTTTCATACAATATAATTTCAGTTTCATCTATCGCGCAAGCACGAGCGCCTGAGGTGCCGAAGTCTAGGCCGAGATACATATTCAACTAGCTTATCGCTCGCCTTGAAAAATCTTTGGGTCGAAACCCCAGCGCGGCAAGTACGGCAAAATAAACCACAACCCCTCCGCCAACCAACGCCGATAAACGCAAAATGCGCGACCAGCCAGAACTGGTCAACCAGCTTTGCTCAGTGCCCATGCTCAACCACAAGGTAATCGCCAGCGCCAACAAGGCAAGGCACACCTTGGCGAAAAATTTTGCCCAGCCCGGTTCGGGTTGATAGATGTCATATTTACGCAGAAAATAAAACAGAATGGCGGAATTCAAACATGCGCCCAGACCGATAGACAGGGCGAGTCCGGCGTGTTGTATCCAGCCGATGAAGAGCGCGTTCATGGCCTGTGTCGCCAGCAAAGTGACGATGCCGATTTTCACCGGGGTCTTGATGTTCTGTCGCGCATAAAAACCGGGGGCGAGTATTTTTACCAGTATCAAACCGACCAGCCCTACGCTATAGCCGATCAAGGCATAGCTCGTCATCTGCACATCATGTGCAGAAAATGCACCGTGCTGAAAAAAGGTAGCTAATAAGGGCACGGAAATCATGCCCAGCGCTAGCGCAGCAGGCAGCGTCAACAGGATAGTCAAACGTAAGCCCCAATCCAGCAACCTTGAGTATTCCACCCTATTGTTATCAGCATGACACTTGGATAACGACGGCAGCAAAATGGTGCCTATGGCCACACCCAACACTCCAGCGGGGAACTCCATCAACCTATCGGCGTAATACAACCACGACACACTTCCCGCCACTAGAAACGAAGCGAAAATGGTGTTGATGATCAGACTGATTTGCGCGATGGACACACCGAACACAGCTGGCCCCATTTGCTTGATGACGCGCCACATACCTGGATCTTTCAGGCTGAAGCGGATGCTGGGCAGCATGCCTATCTTTTTCAGGAATGGAATTTGAAATGCCAACTGCACAAACCCGGCCAAAAACACCGCCCATGCTAAAGCCATAATGGGTGGATCGCAGTAAGGTGCCAGCCATAACGCCGCGCCGATGAGACATATATTCAGCAGCGCCGGTGCGATAGCAGGCACCCAAAATTTATTGTAGGTATTGAGTATTCCTGCTGCGACTGCGACCAACGAGATAAAGAAAATATACGGCGAGGTAACGCGCAGAAGTTGCACGGTGAGATCAAATTTTTTGGCATCCTCAACGAAGCCGGGCGCACTGATATAAACCAGTATCGGCGCGGCAATGATGCCAATTAAGGTGACCACGAACAAAATAATCGCCAGCATGGTGGTGACGTGGTCAACCAGCAATTTGGTCTCGTCCTGCCCACGACGATTTTTATATTCACCAAAAATAGGCACGAAGGCCTGCGAAAATGCGCCTTCAGCAAATAATCTCCGCAGTAAATTGGGCAGCTTGAAGGCAACGAAAAAAGCATCTGTTGCCATGCCAGCTCCAAATGTTCGTGCAATGAGCACATCGCGCACAAACGCGAGTATGCGCGAAACCAGGGTCAAGCTGCTGATCGTGCCAAATGTTCTAAGCAAATTCATACGTGAGAGCCAGTAAATGTTTCAGACGAAATATACACGACAATTTACCAGCTGATAGGGTGTGAATGTACAACATGCTCGTCGCATAAAATATTTCCATCTCTCCCTATCTTTCTGCTACCGATACTTTTGCCAGCTTGCGCTGCAACGTGCGGCGGTGCATGTTCAATGCACGCGCAGTGGCAGAAATATTACCCTGACATTCCTGCAATACGCGCTGTATGTGCTCCCATTCCAGCCTTTCTACCGAGGGTGGCTGTGCATTGAGTATAGCGTCAGTGTTCGCAAGATGCCCAAACGCCGCCACAATTTCATCGGCATTAGCTGGCTTGGACAGGTACTGCGTCGCCCCCAGCTTGATCGCTTCCACCGCTGTGGCGATGCTGGCATAACCGGTCAACACTACAATGCGCGTGGCCGGATCTAGCTCATGCAAAGTGCGAACCAACACCAAGCCGGATGCGCCCCCCATTTTTAAATCAATCACCGCATACTCTGGCGGATTAGCCTGAGCCAGTGGTGTGGCCTCTTCTACGCTATGGGCTACAGTCACTGCATAGCCGCGCCTTCCCAGCGCGCTGCACAATACATGACAAAAAGTGGCATCATCATCCACTAGCAACAATGAAGTTCTATCGTTTAGAGAGTTATTCATAAAATTTTAATCAGTGCCGGGTAGAATACTGTGTAACTTAATAACGAGCGCAGTTATACGGCCTAAGTATTTAGGCTTCACCTTATCACCTCATTTATTATCAGAAGTTTACGCTATGAATACTCAAAAATTAAAATTCTGGATGAGCTTGGTCAGCGTTTGGCTAGTTTGGCAAAGCCCAGCAGTTGCCGTAACGGTAAATGGTTATCTGCCCCCCGTTCGACTCAACGGTGAATTCTCACTCACTGATACAACTGGTCAACCTTACTCTTCCGACCGGCTCAAAGGAAATTACAGCTTGTTGCTGTTTGGCTTTACCCATTGTGCTGATATTTGCCCGACCGCACTGAACGATGCATTGCAAATTAAAGAAGCGTTGCGCGGCATAATTCCGGTGCAAGTGATCTTCATTACGCTTGACCCGGAGCGCGATACGCCAGAAAAATTGGGGCAGTATGTCAGCGCTTACGGGGGTGAAATCGTGGCTTTAAGTGGAAATATGGATGCCATCGCTCAAGTTGCACAACGCTACCGCATGAAATATCGCAGGCAAGCATTAAAAATGCCCGGCGCTTACACCATAGACCATAGCGCTTTTTTGTATTTGCTGGACAAGAAAGCCAACCCGCTGGTGTTTTACCCTTACAGCACTGTCTTAGAAGACATTATTGACGATCTCAAATTACTCAATCAAAACGAGCTGAGCGTGGTAATGGGTAAGATATTTAATCAGGCTGGAATGATGGAGCACTAAATTTTTAGCAAAGGCAGAATAATTTCGGTTGTTGCCCCACCTCCATCGCGATTAAACAGGCGCACCCTGCCACCCATGCTTTCTATGGTGGCGTTGGCAAGGAACAACCCTAGCCCACGCCCTTCCTGCTTGGTGGTAAAAAATGCAGAGCCGGCACGAGCGGCAACTTCTGGCGTGAGTCCCGCTCCGCGATCGTGAATTTTTAGCACAAAAAAATCTGCATCCCAGTGCGCCTCAATATTAATTTCTTCCGGCGACGCATCAGCGGCATTGTTGAGAAGATTCAGCAGTGCCGCACGTAATGACGGATCTATGCGGGTTTGCGGCGGCAGTGAGGTGGTGAAAGTCTGGTATTGATATTTCACCGTTGGGCGCAGAAGTTGCCATTCATCCAGCGTATCTACAAGGATCTGTTGCATGGATTGCAACACGGGTGTTTCACGGTCTTGTGCATGGGCAAGTAATTTATCAAGTATGCGTTTACACGCCTGAATTTGCCCCTCAAGAATATCCAGATTGCCACGCCACGCTGGCAATACAGCCTGCTCTCGCTTGATTTCGCCGATAACGACAGCCATGGTGGATAGAGGTGTACCCAGCTCATGGGCAGCACTGGCAGCTTGTGTGCCGAGCGCCACGATGCGCTCGTTACGTAAGGTTTCTTCGCGCATTTTAGTTAACGCCTCATCGCGTTCGCGCACTGCATGAGCCATCTTCACCACGAAATATGCCACTACCACTGCGCTGACGACGAAACCCAGCCACATACCGATGACATGCAGGTTGAATGTATTTTCTTGCGGAATGGCAGCCATACTCATGCTGCTCATGTCGTGGCTCATGCCTTCCCTATCCGCCATGTTGTCTGACATGCTGTGCGGCATCGGCAGTGGCACATAGTATTTCATCAGCAAGGTATAGCAGCCAGTAGTAAGGGCGGTCATGGCCCAGGTATAGCGGTGTGGCAGCGTGGCTGCGGCAATCACCAAGGGCAACAGGAACAGTGATACGAAAGGGTTAGTCGAACCACCGCCAAAATAAAGCAGCACCGACAACGCCAGTACGTCAGCGCACAATTGCGAAAAAAGTTCAGCATTAGAAATCGGGTTGCTGTTGCGTAAGCGCAGCCAAGCAAGAAGATTTAGCGCAGCTAACGCGCCGATCGTAGCGAGCATGGGTAGCCATTGCAGCTTTATTTCAAGAAAGCGATACACAACCGCAAGCGCAATGCACTGTGTTGCGATGGCAATGGCACGCAACAGCACCAGTTGGCGCAAATGGCTGTGCCCGGTTTGTAGCGCCTCGGTTTGTAGAGCAGAGTGTGATGAGGTCATGGTTGTTGATTCTACTGCTTTGCAAACCTACTGGGGTGCGACAATTTGCCACATTCCCTAGCTCAAATGCTACTTATACAATGTCTCATCCATTTGGCAATGATTCACCCAACACAAGAAAATTATCATGACAATAAAATATTATGCAATCAGTATTGGGCTATTCGGTTTGCTGAACTGCGCGGCTGTACAAGCCAGTTGCGGTAGCACTTTCTGCTCAATAAATAGCAATTGGAATGAGCATGAATTAAGCCAACCCGGTTGGAATTTGGATTTACGTTACAGCTATAGTCAAGCTGATACTTTGCGTTTTGGCAGCCAGAAAATTGCTGCCGATACGACAGCGGAAGAAGTTGAAAATCTGCAAACAATAAATAAACTGGTGACGGCAAGCGTGGATTATACCCACGACGATCACTGGGGGCTTGCTTTGCAAATACCGTACGTCACGCGAACTCATGAACACAATGTAGGTCCATATGATGTTAATAACGCACCGATAGATTACGAAAAATTTCATGCCAGCGCGTGGGGTGATGCCAAAGTGGTTGCTCGGTATCGCCAGTCGTTGGCCGAGGAAAGTCATTCGCAAGTGGGCGTGAAATTCGGATTAAAACTGCCTACCGGAAAAAAAGATTTTGAATGGGATACGGGCGGCATTCCCGGTGAAGCAGCCCTACAACCCGGCACTGGCAGCACAGACATGATCCTCGGAATCTTCTGGCATCAAGCCACACCGGGCAGCGATTGGGACTGGTTCGCGCAAGGGTCGCTGCAAGACTCCATCAAGTCAAGCGCAACCTTCACCCCCGGAAATCAGATCAACCTAGACGGCGGCACACGTTATGCGTTCAATCACAAGCTGAGTGGATTACTGCAACTTAACATCCAATGGAATGGCAAGGACACAGGAACTGCTGCCGCATTGACCCCTTTTGGAGAAGCAAGCAGCGGGGGCAGAAGCATCGCCCTCACTCCGGGATTGAGTTACGCGCTAACATCCAACTCGCAACTATACGGATTGCTGCAAATACCGGTGTACCAGTTTGTGAATGGCGAACAACTTACTGCCCAGTCCACTTTCTCATTGGGTATCAACCACCGTTTTTAATTTTTTCTTTATGGAAATTTTTCACATCCGGTCGCGCTCATTGTTGGTGTTTGATCAATCCTGGTTTTGTAAAAATTCAGTGCATGGCGCTTGATCATTCCATATCCGTAACAAAAGTCAGTTGACGCACAGTGCCACAATTTGATACCGAATCGGTACAAAGCTAGTCGGCAGCACGAGGGGTTGAATATCCACCTGCGCAAATCCGCATGACCGTAGTGTGGAAGCCGTGCCTCGACACAAATCGCAACCCTCAAAAGCCCACTTCCACGGTCGTCTGATGAAGCGCTGTATGCCGTAGATACCGGAGCCAACAGGTGCCTTTACATGTTCGATGCAAGAAAATCGCCTGCCGGGTTTCAACACACGGCGCACTTCGGCGACGACTTGTTCCGGTTTCTCGACCGAGCAGAGCACCAGTGAGCTAAACACAAAATCGTAGAGGTAGGCGCTCATCTATTTCTCATGCATAACGAATGAAAGGAACTTCCTCGTCCCGAGGCAGCGGAGAAGTTTTCGCAAGCGGCAATCTGTCATTTCATCAACACCACAAAAGGGGAAATCCATGAGTATTATCACCGTAGGAATCGATCTCGCCAAGAACCTATTTGCCGTGCACGGCGTAGATGATAGCGGCAAACCGCACTGGTCAAACCGAAAGTTTCACGCGCAAACCTGCCGCCATGCCTGATCGGCATGGAAGTTTGCTCTGGTGCCAACCATTGGGCGCGGTTGTACAGGCAGCACGGCCACACCATCAAACTGATGGTGCCCAAGAAAAATCCAAAACCGTCTACCAAAAAAGAAACCGGGAAGGAAAGAATATGCCACCAGAACGCGGCAAGGAATCACCGAGGAACGAGAAGCGTTGATGTGAAGTGGGTTGGACCCGCGCCGGGAGAGCCTGATTAGCTTTAGGGGAGAAGCAAAACCCGACTAACGATTGAGGTCCCGGCGCGCCTCTTTCATCAGTGTCCGGGCGACATGCCCAACATGACCGATTGTAGTTTAGCGGTCCTTCATCTTCTCGCACGATGCAAGCAGTGCGATTTGAAATGGAACAGAACAGGAAATTGCAATGAACTGAAAAACATCAACAACACTTGCGAATTTGGGGGAGCCCTTGTAGTAAAGTTAAGGGGCGCGCCGCTTTTGGCGCGTCCCGCTTGAACGAGAGGTTAGGCTGGACGATGGTTCTACAAGACGCCCTGCCACAAACTTGTGAAGTACACTGGCGATCAATGTTTGGTATGGCATGCCTTCTTCAAGTGCGCGTGCTTGGATATCCATCAAGTCTGGCGTGGAAAGGCGAATATTGACTCGTTTTTCCTTCAGAAAGGTGGCAGAGGCAGCTGCTTTGAATTTGGCCAACTCCGCTTTTGAAGGAGAGGTGGATTTAAGCTTACCTTTTTCGTAGGCGTTTAAGATTTCATTTTCATAGGCGTCAAGTTTTTTCATTTGTGTTACTCCTTAAGTAAATAATCTCTGGTGGCCTTTCTGCTTGGGATCACTGTCTTTAAGAAATAGTGATCCTGCTCTTCAACGTAAGGCACCAAGTAAACATATCCATCAAATGCCACAACGAGGACGGACTGGTTTGGATATTTTTTCTGATTCGGGTGGTGTAATACATCCAGCAAACCATCCGCCTCAATAGCGAGTGCTATTACCTCGAACGAAATATCACGCTCAACTTTCAGCGCCTCGTTTTTATCATGGTTCCAGCGAAATGGTTTCATATGGGCAGTATAACTTTATGTGTGCCTATTGTCACCTGGCGGAGCGGAGTGCCTAACGAATGAAAGGGACTTTCCCGTCCCGATGCTGCGGAGAAGTTTCCGCAAGCGGCAACAAGTGCCATGATGGAATTTCGATCATTTCATCAACACCACGAAAGGGGAAGTCCATGAGTATTATCACCGTACGAATCGATCTCGCCACGAACGTATTTGCCGTGCATGGTGTCAATGATAACGGCAAAGCCGCACTGGTCAAACCGAAAGTTGCACGCGCAGACCTGCTTCCGCTGATCGCCGACAACAACATGCGCAGCCGCGATGAGCGATTTGCCGAACAAGACAAATACAAATCGTTGCCCAACCCGATCCACGACAAGAGAGGCAAGCCCAAGCAAGCCGCGCGCTACCAGCCAAAAGATTTCGACTACGACCCGCAGACGGGAACCTGCATCT
>JAYUTK010000076.1:0-12627 GCA_043755195.1 Gallionellaceae bacterium | reverse complement strand
GCCAAGCTGCAAGAACGCCATCCTGACCGCGTACTGCAAAAAGCGGTTAAGGGCATGCTGCCAAAAGGCCCGCTGGGTTATGCCATGTTGCGCAAGCTGAAAGTATACGGCGGCGCTGAACATCCCCATAGCGCCCAGCAGCCAAAACCTATTGATCTATTGAAAGCGTAACCATGAGCGTAACCTATAACTATGGCACCGGCCGCCGCAAAAGCGCAGTCGCGCGGGTCTTCATCAAGCTGGGCAAAGGCGATATCGTCGTCAATGACAAGCCGCTGGATGTATTTTTTTCGCGTGAGACAGGTCGCATGGTCGTACGTCAGCCGCTGCAATTGACCGATACGCTGAACAAATTTGACATCATGGTGAACGTGCTGGGTGGCGGCGAATCTGGCCAAGCCGGTGCAGTGCGTCATGGCATCACGCGCGCATTGATTGATTTTGATGCAACACTAAAGCCTGTGCTGAGCAAAGCAGGATTAGTGACACGCGATGCGCGTGAAGTGGAACGTAAAAAAGTCGGCCTACGTAAGGCGCGCCGCCGCAAGCAGTTCTCCAAGCGTTAAGCCTGGAAGCAGCACTGGAAACAACCGCCTTCGGGCGGTTTTTTCATTTTGATGTATCATTCGATAGAAATGTAGAACAGGGGAAAGCAGTGATCAAGGTAGGCATCGTCGGTGGCACAGGTTATACCGGAGTGGAGTTGCTGCGTTTGTTGGCGCAACATCCGCAAGTGGAATTGCGCGCTATTACCTCACGCGCCGACGCGGGCACGCCGGTCAGCCAGATGTTTGCCAATTTGCGCGGCCATGTAGATTTACATTTTTCTCACCCGGATCAAGCGCAACTGCATCAGTGCGATCTGGTGTTTTTTGCTACGCCCAATGGCATTGCCATGCAGCAAGCGCGGGCATTGCTAGATGCAGGGGTCAAGGTCATTGATTTGGCCGCAGACTTTCGTATCCAGGATGTCGCAGAATGGGAAAAGTGGTATGGCATGAGCCATGCCTGTCCCGATCTGATTGCTGAGGCGGTGTATGGGCTGCCTGAGGTTAATCGGGAGCAGATCAAGCAAGCAAGACTGGTCGCTAATCCGGGCTGTTACCCAACTGCGGTACAGCTTGGCTTTCTTCCGCTGTTGGAGGCGGGGCTGGTGGAATGCGATAGCTTGATTGCCGATGCCAAATCTGGTGTGTCCGGTGCCGGGCGTAAGGCTGAGATAGGCATTTTATTTGCTGAGGCAGCGGATAATTTCAAAGCATATGGAGTATCGGGACATCGCCACTTGCCGGAAATCAGTCAAGGGCTGGCACGGGCGGCGAAGCGCGCTATCGGCTTAACCTTCGTACCCCATCTTACTCCTATGATACGTGGCATTCACGCTACCTTGTACGCGCGCATTACAGGTGAGGCGGATCTGCAAGCGCTGTACGAACAGCGTTACCGCAATGAACCATTCGTGGATGTCATGCCTGCTGGTAGCCATCCCGAAACACGCTCAGTGCGCGGCGCAAACAATTGCCGCATCGCGATACACCGCCCGCAACAGGGCAATATTGTGGTGGTGCTGGCGGTAATCGATAATCTGGTCAAAGGCGCAGCAGGACAGGCCGTGCAAAATATGAACATCATGTTTGGCCTACCTGAAACCACAGCACTGACCAGCTTGCCCTTGCTCCCTTAGTTATGCGCCATCCATTATTGCGCCATTTGAAAAGAAGGTTCAGTAATTCTGCGGCTATTTTGGCTGTTCGACCGCATATACCTTGGTATGTGCGCTGGGCCATTGCCCTGCCTTTTATTTTTGCCATTAGTGGATTGGTTTGGTGGGCATATGATTCTGGCCTTCAATTTGCTGGTTTTCATCGCACCCAGGCAGAGCAAGAGCTCACTGAGCTGCGTACACAAGTTGCAGCGCTGACCAACGAAAATACGCGGTTGTCCAATCAGGTAGCATCCTATGAGCGACAAACCCAAATTGAACGCGCCGCCAACCTAGAGACCGTCAAGCAGTTGCAAGCGGTGAACGAGGACAATCTTAGGCTTAAAGATGACCTGACACTATTCCAGAATTTGACCGTATCGGGTACGAGTGAAGGAGATGTGTCCATTCAGCACTTAAAGTTTGAACGCGATAGCCTGCCAAATGAATATCGCTATCGCATACTGCTGGTGCAAGGGGGGCAACAACGCGCCAAACCCTTTGTGGGCCATCTGCAATTGCTGGTCAATGTCGTGCGCGATGGTCAGCGGTCGGTAGTGGTTTTTCCAGCAAAATCCCTCACACCAGGCAGTGCGATTATGGATGAGACATATCAGGTCAATTTCAAGTATTATCTGCGTATCCAGCGTAGCTTTCAGCTACCTGATGGGGTGTCAGTCGAAGGTATTGAAGTGAGGATTTTTGAGCGCGGAGCAAGCGAGCCAAAAATTAAGCAGAGCGCTTATCTTTCTTGAGCGAAAGGAAAATTATGTTTAGTAAACGCCACACCAAGCCGCAAGAACGTATTGATTCGCTAATCGGGGCAGCGGCTAAAATTGAAGGAAACCTGACCTTTAGCGGCGGATTGCGCGTGGATGGAGAAATCACCGGCAACGTCACTGCAGTGCCGGGTGGACCCAGCACACTCGTACTCAGCGAACATGGGCGCATAAAGGGTGAAATCAGCGTAACGCATTTGGTGGTTAACGGCGTAGTGACAGGTTCGGTGAGTGCAACTGAATACATGGAACTGCAAAGCAAATCCAAAATCATAGGTGATGTTCACTACAAGACACTGGAAATCCAAATAGGCGCAATCGTTGAAGGTACACTCCTCCATTTGGCGGACGCGGCGATGGCCGACAAGGTTGTGGCATTTAAGTTGAGCGGCGCAGAGTAAAGGCAACTGGGTGTCTTTAAAAATTCAACTAGCCATTCCACTTGGCCGCCAGAAAACGTTAACCAAGTAGCTGGATATAAACACAGTAAGGCACGAACAAAAAATTGCGATGCTGCATAATTGTGATATGTGAGGAGCAATTTTTTGTGCGCAACACAGTATCTCAACGGAGTTTGGATTTTTAGATATACCCAACTATTTTTTGGAGATGATAATGAATACGGTAACTGACATGACAGCAGTTGAAATGCAAGACCCGATCTTGTTTACCGACAGCGCAGCGAATAAGGTAAAGATGCTGATTGATGAGGAAGGTAACACCGATTTGAAATTGCGGGTGTTTGTCAGCGGCGGAGGTTGCTCAGGGTTTCAATACGGCTTCACTTTTGACGAAATTTGCAACGAAGACGACACTGTGCTGAACAAGAATGGTGTGCAATTATTGATTGATCCGATGAGCTTTCAATATCTGGTAGGTGCAGAAATTGATTATCAGGAAAATGCCGAAGGATCGCAATTCGTAATCAAAAACCCAACCGCAACTTCCACCTGCGGATGCGGATCATCCTTTTCGGTATAACGCAATTCTGCCTCTAGGCTGATACCGCTTTAACCCGCGTCATGCGTATCACTTCGGATATGCCGCGCAGGCCGCGCATCACACGAGCCAAATGTTGGCGGTTTCCAACTTGCAGTGTGAAATGCAGGGTTGTGTATTCACCCTCATTGGTGAAATGAACATTTTCGATGTTGGATTCGGCATCGGCAATTGCTGCGGCCACTTTGGCTAACACGCCACGTTGATTAGCCACAATTAATTTAATGCTGACATCGAACGGTTTGGTGATGTGTTTATCCCACGTCACATCCAGCCACTCGTCTACACCGTTACGCCCTTTACGCAGCGTAGGGCAATCGTGGGTATGCACTACCAAGCCCTGCCCTTTTTTAATCATGCCGATGATGGGATCGCCCGGTATGGGGCGGCAGCATTTGGCAAATTGCACAGCCAGCCCTTCCGTACCCTGTATGGTAATGACGCTGCCGTTAGCAAGCTCGTGCGAACTCCCCTCACCCACGCGCATAAGCTGACGTGCTACCACCATGTTGAGGCGCCGTCCTAGGCCAATATCAGCCAGAATTTCAGTACGCGATTTTGCCGTTGTATCTTTTATTAATCTGTCCCAATGTGTTTCATCAATTTCGTGGGCATTCAGGCCCAATGAAGTCAGCGCCTGACCCAACAGACGTTCGCCTAGTTGCGCCGATTCATCAAAGTGCATGGTCTTTAAGAAATGGCGGATCTGGCTACGTGCTTTGCTGGTGATCACATAACTCAGCCATGCCGGATTGGGTTTGGCGTGCGACGCAGTGATAATTTCCACGCGGTCGCCATTTCTCAGTTCGGTGCGGAGTGGCACCAGTTCAAAATTGACTTTAGTGGCCACGCAGCGATTGCCGATGTCGGTATGCACCGTGTAAGCAAAATCTACCGCAGTTGAGCCACGCGGAAGCGCGAGTATCTTGCCCTTGGGGGTAAACACATATACCTCATCGGGAAATAAATCTACTTTTAGATGCTCCAAAAATTCGACTGAATCACTGCTCTGACTCAAGCTTTCTAACAGGCTTTGTAGCCATTGATGGGTTTGTTTGTGTAAATCGTTGAGAGGCGTGAGCGTGGTTTTATAGAGCCAATGTGAAGCGACACCTGCTTCCGCAATTTTGTGCATTTCGTGAGTGCGTATCTGCACCTCAATTGGCGCACCATACGGGCCAAACAAGGCCGTGTGCAAAGCCTGATAACCATTGGCCTTGGGAATGGCGATGTAATCCTTGAATTTTCCGGGGATGGGCTTATACAAACCATGCAGCGCACCCAGCGCGAGATAGCAAGCAGAGACATCCTCGACCAGCACACGAAAGCCGAAAATATCCTGTACTTCCGAAAAAGTCAGCGACTTGGCCTGCATTTTTTTGTAAAGGCTGAACAGGTGTTTTTCACGCCCGTAAACTTCGGCTATAACATGATGTTCCTCCAGCCGTTGCCGTATCGCTTCCTGTATTTTTCCGACTACCTCGCGACGATTGCCGCGCGCCACTTTGATCGCCTTGGACAGCACGGAATAGCGTTTGGGGTAGAGGTGCATGAAGCCAAGATCCTGCAACTCTTGGTAAATTTCATGCAGCCCCAAGCGGTTGGCGATAGGTGCATAAATTTCCATGGTCTCGCGGGCGATGCGTTCAATTTTTTCACGCGGCATGGATTCCAAGGTACGCATATTATGCAATCGGTCAGCCAATTTAATCAGGATAACGCGCACATCGCGCGCCATAGCCAACAACATTTTGCGGAAATTTTCCGCTTGAGCATCCTCTGTGGTTTCAAATTCGAGCTTGTCGAGCTTGCTCAATCCTTCAACCAACACTGCCACCGGATTGCCAAATTTTTTGGCCAGCTCCTTGTTGCTGATATGCGTGTCTTCCACCACGTCATGCAGCAATGCTGCCATGATGGCGGGTGCGTCAAGGTGTAAGGGGGTGAGAATGCGGGCTACTGCTATGGGGTGCGAGATGTAAGGGTCGCCAGATTTGCGTAGCTGACCCGCGTGTGCGTGTTTGCTAAATTCGAGCGCTTGTTGAATGTGCTCTACATCCCTTGGGCTCAGGTAGGAAGAAACCTCTTGCAAGAGCGTTTCGGCATCGGACATTTGGCATGTTGAGCTGGTAGCGGGTAGCTTGTAGCAGGCAGCAAAACCTAGTTGGCTAAGCTACCCGCTAAGGGCTGACGTTAAGCCTGCCCGCGATTAAGAATTTCCAACCCTACTTTGCCTTCGCTGATTTCGCGCAAGGCAATAACTGTAGGCTTGTCCTTGCTTTCATCAACCAAGTGGCTAGCGCCGTTGGCTAATTGGCGCGCGCGATAAGCTGCGGCCAGAGTCAGTTCAAAACGGTTAGGTATGAGCACTAAACAGTCGTCTATGGTTATTCTAGCCATGATGTATTTTCACCTAGTTTTGCAGTTGAGAGATTAAATTTTGTTGACGAGCCAGCTGACGATCACGGCGCAAACCAGCGGCAACAACAATAGCATTTAACTGTTGCAGCGCCTCGTCCAGCTTGTCGTTAATAATAACATAGTCGAACTCGATTACATGCGCTATATCCTCTTGCGCGGCATGCAGCCGCAGCGCGATGACTTTTGCGCTGTCCTGTCCGCGCGCTTTCAAGCGAGTTTCCAGAGCTTGTAAGGATGGCGGTAAAATAAAGATGCCGAGGCTGTCGGGAAATTTTTGCCGTACTTGAGCTGCACCCTGCCAATCAATTTCCAGCAAAATGTCGCGCCCATTTGCTGTTTCTGTCTCAATCCAGGATTGCGAGGTGCCATATAGATTGCCATACACCTCGGCGCTCTCCAGAAAATCACCGTGCTTGGCCATGCCCAGAAAAATTTCACGGCTGACAAAATGATATTCCCTGCCTTCCATTTCTCCCGGTCGCGGCGCGCGCGTCGTGTAGGAAACAGATAAGTCTATCTGTTGATTGCTGGCCAACAAGGCATTAACCAAACTGGTTTTGCCTGCTCCCGATGGAGCGCTGACGATAAAAAGATTTCCAGACATGGTTGCTCCTACTCGATATTCTGAATTTGTTCCCGCATCTGCTCAATCAACAACTTCATTTCCATAGAGCTACGCGAGACTTCGGCATCTACCGATTTCGCCCCCAGCGTGTTGGCTTCGCGATGCAGTTCCTGCATTAAAAAATCCAAGCGCTTGCCGAGCGCACCGCCCGCAGCCAGCACTCGCTTCACTTCCAGCACATGAGTTTGCAGGCGAGAAAGCTCTTCGTCCACATCTATTTTGCTGGCGAATAAGCTGATCTCCTGGCGTATTCTTTCATCATCGCCCCCGCTCATCGCAGCTTGCAAGCGCGTCACTAATTTTTCTTCATACGCCGCAAGCGCGCTTGGTATGCGCGGCGCAACCGTGGCACATAACTTTTCAATTTGAGTCACTCGCTGCATGAGGAATGTCTGTAGTTTTTCGCCTTCGCGCCCGCGCGCTGCCGAGAACTCCTGCAAGGTTTGCTGCAAAAGCTGTAACACTGTTGCCCGCATCACCTCCACAGATGAGCTGGCTCGGTGCAGTACGTTATTCCAGTGTAAAATTTCGGCGACCGATAAGCTGTTTGCATCGGGCAGTATAGCTCGCACTTCCGAACTCCATTGCGCCAGTTGCCGCACCATAGTCTGATTGAGTTGCGTTGGAATCTGTTCAGATTGCCGTACAGTAAAGCTAATGCGGCATTCTACTTTGCCGCGAGTCAATTGTGCGATGATCGTTTCGCGCAATATGGATTCCAGCAAACGCAACTCGTCCGGCATCCGCAATTGGAGATCGAGATAACGATGGTTGACTGAACGCAACTCCAATGTAAGCGAACCACTATCGAGCTCTGCCGTGGTCGTTGCAAAACCGGTCATGCTAAAAATCATCGCGAATCCAAAAATAAATAAATGGGCTGAACCGCACGCATTATATTACGATTACACCTTATGAATTTCGCCATCCATCAGGCCAGCCGCATCGGTGGCCGCAGATATAACCAAGACCGTGTAGCCTATGCCTATAGCAACCAATCTCTGTTGCTGGTACTGGCTGATGGTATGGGTGGCCATTCGCACGGCGAGGTTGCGGCACAGTTGGCGATACAAGTGTTCACGGATGCGTTTGTGCAGGTTGCTCAGCCGCGCATCTCAGCACCACAAGAATTTCTGAAAGAGGCCATATTGCTCGCGCACGATGCCATTATCCACTGCGCGCATGAACAACAGCTTGGCGGTAATCCCGGCACTACCTGTGTTGCCGCACTGCTACAGGACGGCGAGGTGTTCTGGGCGCATGTTGGAGATTCGCGCTTGTATTTTTTGCGCGGACAAGAGACGCTGACCAGAACACGCGATCATTCTATGGTGCAGCAGTTGGCGGACTGGGGCATGATCAATGAGGATGAAATGAAAACTCATCCTGATCGCAACAAGATTACCAATTGCCTGGGCGGCGTGAAGGATGCACCTTTTGTTGAATCCTCAAGTGCGATGCCCTTGCAACGCGGTGACACTGTATTGTTATGCAGTGACGGATTGTGGGGATATTTATCTGAGACGGAAATGGCCACTACGCTGGCTGACTCGCCAGTGCGCGGCGGGTTGGAGCTATTAATGGATGTGGCATCCAGCAGAGGAGACACCCACTCCGATAACAGCACAGTCATCGCTGTGCGTTGGGGTGACACCGAGTTGGCACACCCTACCCGCTCGCCGATTGTGGTGATGCTGGATTGTTCCTGATAGCAGCATGGCTGCTATGTATAATACGCGCCAGTTTAATTTTCTGGATTCCTCCTCATGCGTCCCAGCCAGCGTCAGCCTGACCAACTTCGTACTATCTGTATTACCCGCCATTACACCAAACATGCCGAAGGATCGGTGATGATCGAAGGTGGCGATACCAAGGTGATTTGCACCGCCAGCGTAGAAGAGCGCGTTCCACCGCACAAAAAAGGCACAGGCGAAGGTTGGGTGACGGCCGAGTATGGCATGTTGCCGCGTTCCACTGGCGAACGCATGTCGCGCGAAGCGGCCAAGGGCAAGCAATCCGGGCGTACTCAGGAAATACAACGCCTGATCGGACGCAGTTTGCGTAGCGTGGTGGACTTGAAAAAATTGGGCGAGCGTACGGTGCAAATAGATTGCGATGTCATTCAGGCCGATGGCGGTACGCGCACCGCCAGCATCACTGGCGCATTTGTCGCGTTGCACGATGCGGTGAGTGGACTCATCAAAAAAGGGCTTGTTAAAGATAATCCCTTGCGCGAATTCGTCGCCGCAATTTCTGTCGGTGTATATAACGGTGTGCCCGTTCTTGATCTGGACTACGCCGAAGATTCTGCCTGCGATACCGACATGAATGTGGTAATGACCGGAAGCGGGAATTTCGTTGAGGTACAAGGCACGGCGGAGGGGCATGCTTTTAATCGCAACGAAATGAACGCGATGCTGGATCTGGCGCAGAACGGTATCGCGCAGTTGATCGAAATGCAGAAGACAGCCCTGGCGCAATAATGCTTGCATGAAAAAACTGGTCATTGCCTCCAACAACCCCGGCAAGCTACGCGAATTCCAATTCTTGTTGCAGCCACTGGGTATCGAAGTGCTCACTCAGGGTGAGTTGGGCATAGCCGAAGCGGAAGAGCCGCATAACACTTTCATTGAAAATGCCTTGGCCAAGGCACGCCATGTTAGTCGCTTGAGTGGCTTACCCGCGCTGGCAGATGATTCCGGCATTTGTGTAGCTGCCTTGAATGGCGCGCCCGGCGTGTTGTCTGCACGCTATGCAGGAGACAATCCGAAATCAGATCAGCGCAATAATGAAAAGCTGCTGCACGATATGCAAGGCGCGACTGATCGTCGCGCACATTACTACTGTGTGCTGACGTTGCTACGCCATGCCGATGATCCGCAACCGCTGATTGCCGAAGGCGAATGGCATGGCGAGATTGCACTGCAAGCCAACGGGCATGATGGATTTGGTTACGACCCACTGTTCTGGCTGCCTGAACTTGCCAAGACCAGCGCACAGCTGGGGCGCGAACAGAAGCAGGCACTCAGCCATCGTGGTAAAGCAATGCGGGTGTTGCTGGATAGGCTTAGCTTAGGCGGTGCAGGATGACGACACATATTCTTCACCCCATCGGACTAAAATCACAAGCCGTAAATTTCAAGGCCTTGCCGCCGCTGTCCTTATACATACACCTGCCCTGGTGTGTACGCAAATGTCCGTACTGCGATTTCAATTCGCACGAGGCGCGCACGGCTACCCCCCCGATTAAAAGGGGGGATGCAACAACAAAAATTCCTGAGCAAGAATATGTGGCGGCCTTGATCCGCGATCTGGAGTTGGCTTTGCCGCTGATTTGGGGGCGCAAGGTCTATACCGTATTTTTTGGCGGCGGTACACCCAGTTTATTTAGCGGTGAGAGCATCGAGCAGATCATACGTAGCGTACGCATGTTGCTGCCGTTAGCGCTCGATGCGGAGATCACGCTTGAGGCTAACCCCGGCACAGTAGAGGCGGTGCGCTTTGCCGCTTATCGCGAGGCGGGCGTGAATCGCTTATCTATGGGCATACAGAGTTTTAACGACAGCCATCTGCAAGCGCTGGGGCGCATTCACTCTGCCGATGAGGCGCGGCGCGCAATTGAAATAGCGCAGCAACAATTCGATAATCTCAACCTCGATCTGATGTATGCGCTGCCTAATCAGACCTTAGAACAGGCATTGCAAGATGTGCAAGCCGCGCTGACTTTTAAGCCGCAACATTTGTCTTGCTATCACCTGACGCTGGAGCCGAACACGCTGTTCCATCGCAATCCGCCGCCACTGCCGGATGATGACGCCAGCAGCGAGATGCAGCAGCGGATCGAAGCCTTATTGGCGACGCATGGCTATCAGCACTATGAAACCTCGGCTTTTGCCCAACCCAAAAAACAATCGCGCCACAATCTGAATTACTGGAAATTTGGCGATTATTTGGGCATAGGCGCGGGCGCGCATAGCAAGCTCAGCTTTCACGACAAAGTGATCCGCCAGATCCGCTACAAACAGCCGCAAGCTTATATGCAGCAAGTCGCGCTAGGCGCGCCGCTACAAACCGAGCATCAAGTTCAGCGTGACGAGTTGGCGTTTGAATTTATGATTAATGCGCTGCGGTTGAACGATGGTTTTGACGAGGGATTATTTGCTGAGCGCACCAGCTTGCCCTTGCTTATGATACGGCGAGAGTTGGAGCAGGCCGTGCAGCGCGGGCTGCTGGTGCGGGACGCGCAGCGCATCGCGCCGACTGAATTGGGGCGGCGCTTCCTGAATGATTTGCTACAAATTTTCCTGACGACGGAAAACCAAATCCCAAACCCCGTGACCCAGCTTTAATCCGCGCTGCTCAAATTTTGTGAGCGGGCGATAGTCCGGGCGCGGCGCATAATTCTCGGCAGTGTTTTGTAATAGTGGCTCGGCGTTCAGCACCGCCAGCACCTGCTCGGCATAGTCCTGCCAATCGGTGGCGACATGAAGATAAGCGCCGGGTTTTAGTTTTTTTACCAGCAAGGCTACGAACGGCGCTTGGATCAATCGGCGTTTGTTGTGCCGTGATTTATGCCATGGATCGGGAAAGAAAATATGCGCGCCGTCTAGTGCATCATCAGCCAGCATATCGCGCAGCACCTCCACCGCATCATGCTGGATGATGCGAATATTGCTCAGATGTTTTTCCTCGATTTGCTTAAGCAGGCCACCCACGCCGGGGGTGTGTACCTCAATCGCCAGATAGTCTAGGTCAGGATGAACCGCTGCAATCGTTGCCGTGCTTTCGCCCATGCCAAAACCGATTTCCAGTATTTTCGGCGCGCCTCTGCCAAAGGCAGTGTCTAGCGCCAGAACCTGTGCAGAATAGGGAATGCCATATTGCGGCATCAAGCTGTCGTAGCAGCGCTGCTGCGCGTTGGAGACGCGCCCCTGGCGCAGCACATAGCTGCGGATATGAGTTGAACTTCGTTCCATTACGATTTGGAAATCATGCCACCCGTCGGCGAGCTGGGCGTGGCGCTGTATAATTTTTTCGGCATACGACCGGCCAAGAATGCTGTACGACCTGCTTCTACCGCCTGCTTCATGGCAGAAGCCATCAACACCGGGTTGCGCGCAGCGGCAATGGCGGTATTCATCAATACACCGTGACAGCCAAGTTCCATTGCAATCGCCGCGTCCGAAGCCGTGCCTACGCCCGCATCCACCAGCACCGGCACTTGTACCCGCTCTAGGATAAGCTGCAAATTCCAAGGATTAAGTATGCCCATGCCGGAACCAATTAACGAAGCCAGCGGCATAATCGCTACGCAGCCGATGTCCTCCAATTGTTTGGCCACGATAGGATCATCCGAGGTATAGACCATCACCTGAAAGCCTTCAGCCACCAGCGTCTTGGCCGCGGCAATGGTTTCCACTACGTTTGGATAAAGGGATTGCGGGTCGCCCAGCACCTCCAATTTAACCAGGCTGTGTCCATCTAGTAATTCGCGCGCCAGGCGCAAAGTGCGTACCGCATCCTCTGCGCTGTAACAGCCCGCCGTATTGGGCAGCAGCGTGTATTTTGACGGCGGCAATATGTCGAGCAAATTAGGCTCGTGCGGATTTTGCCCGATGTTGCTGCGGCGGATGGCGATGGTAATAATCTCGGCACCGCTGGTTTCCACCGCCGCCTGTGTTTCGGCAAAATCCTTGTATTTTCCCGTGCCGACCAGCAGGCGCGAGGCGTAGGATTTTCCCGCAATAATTAAACTGTCATTGTTCATAAATTAAACCGGTGAATCAACCGCCACCGACCGCAACCACGATTTCCAGTTGGTCGCCATCGGCCAGTAATTGATGGGTGAATTGGCTGCGCGGCACGATCTCACCATTTCGTTCGAGCGCCACGCGCTTGCTGCCTAACTCCATTTTTTGGATAAGGTCGGCAACGCTGATGGCGGACTCGAAATCGTGTGCTGCACCGTTTATAAAAACTGAAATCACTTCCAAACTCGTGCCGGGTTAGGTAACATCACATTCTACATGCGGGCGTCGTATAATGGTAATACCCTAGCTTCCCAAGCTAGCGCCGTGGGTTCGATTCCCATCGCCCGCTCC
>JAYUTK010000075.1:0-41015 GCA_043755195.1 Gallionellaceae bacterium | reverse complement strand
CCTTGTCGATGATGGCATGCTCGATGGATTTAATACCCACCGCATCATCGTTAATGTTTAAAGTGCAAGACGCTTCGCACGGCGCGGGGCAAATACGCCCAGTAAACTCCGGAAAGTTATTGGTGGAATGCAGCACCTCCAGCGCCTCGCGCCAGTTGCCGCGATACACCAGATCGTTCCAATCGGGGATGACGTTATTGACCGGACAACCGCTGACACAAAACGGGATGCCGCAATCCATGCAACGCGCACCCTGCGTTTTTGCCTGATCATCCTTGAGGTGCAGCACAAACTCCTGATAATTTTTGACTCGCTGTACAACTGGAATATTTGCTTCGCTGATACGTCCAAACTCCATAAAACCGGTAGTCTTACCCATTACGCAGGCTCCCCTTGTTCTTGTTTAACCGCCTTGGCTTTTTGCACGGCCATTTCTTCTAGGGCACGACGATATTCGGTAGGCATCACCTTGGTGAACTTGTGTAAATACACCGACCAATTGTCCAAAATATGTTTGGCGCGTGGGCTGGCGGTATAGCGCAGATGTTTCTCGATCAACTCGCGCAAGGCTTGTTCGTCGGCCTGGTTGAGATGATTAAAATTCACCCGACCATGCGATTCGACTTCGCCGGTCTCGCTCGCTGCGGCCTCGGTTGGAACAGCTTCCAGCGCCACCATGGACAGGTTGCAGCGTTTTTCAAACCCGCCATCCTCGTCCAGCACGTAGGCCACGCCGCCGGACATGCCCGCCGCGAAATTGCGCCCAGTTTGTCCCAATACCACCACCATCCCGCCGGTCATATATTCGCAACCGTGATCGCCCAGCCCTTCCACCACGGCTAGCGCGCCGGAATTGCGCACCGCGAAACGCTCACCAGCCACGCCGCTGAAATAGCATTCGCCGCTGGTCGCGCCATACAGTACGGTGTTGCCGACGATGATGTTGTCCGCTGCGACAATGTTGCATTCCTTGGGTGGCTTGACCACAATGCGCCCGCCGCACAAACCCTTGCCAACATAGTCATTGCCTTCGCCAGTCAGTTCCAGAGTAATGCCATGCGCGAGGAAAGCGCCGAAGCTCTGACCCGCCGTGCCATTCAGCTTCACAGTGATGGTGTCGTGCGGCAATCCAGCTTGACCGTAATGCTTTACCACTTCGTGCGACAACATGGTACCGACGGTGCGATTCACATTTCGCACTGCACTGGTGATGACCACAGCTTGTTTGCTTTCCAGCGCGTTCTTGGCCTGAGCGATCAACTGATGGTCGAGCGCGTTAACCAGGCCATGATCTTGCGTCTCGGCATGACGACGCGCCACACTGGCCGCCACATTCGGCTGATGGAATATGCGGGAGAAATCCAATCCCTTGGCTTTCCAGTGAGCGATGCCCTGCCGGGTATCCAGCAGATCGCTGCGCCCGATCAGATCATCAAATTTACGTATGCCCATCTGCGCCATGAGTTCGCGCACTTCTTCTGCCACGAAGAAAAAATAATTGACAACATGCTCCGGCTCGCCGGTAAATTTTTTGCGTAACTCCGGGTCTTGTGTGGCCACACCGACCGGGCAGGTATTGAGGTGACACTTGCGCATCATGATGCAGCCTTCCACCACCAGCGGCGCGGTAGAAAAGCCGAATTCATCTGCGCCCAACAAAGCGCCGATCAACACATCGCGCCCGGTTTTAAGTTGGCCATCCACTTGCAGCACAATACGTCCGCGTAAGCGGTTCAATACCAAAGTCTGTTGCGCTTCGGCCAGACCCAGCTCCCACGGCGTACCCGCATGTTTGACGGAAGATAACGGGGATGCGCCGGTGCCACCGTCATGGCCGGATACGGTAACGTGATCGGACTTGGCTTTAGCCACACCGGCGGCGACCGTGCCCACTCCCACTTCGGATACCAGCTTGACCGAGATAGACGCGCGCGGATTGGCGTTTTTCAAATCATGAATAAGCTGCGCCAGATCTTCGATGGAATAAATATCATGGTGCGGCGGTGGCGAAATCAGCCCCACGCCCGGCACCGACAAACGCAGGTGAGCGATGTACTCGGACACTTTGTGCCCCGGCAACTGACCACCTTCTCCGGGCTTTGCGCCTTGCGCCATCTTGATTTGTATCTGGTCGGCGCTGCTCAAATATTCTGCGGTCACACCAAAACGTCCGGCAGCTACCTGTTTGATTTTGGAACGCAGCGAATCACCTTCCTTGAATACCAGATCGCGCTCTATGCGACCCTTGCCGATAATTTCAGACAGCTTGCCACCCGCCTTGAGCACTTGATAACGCGCGCGGTCTTCGCCGCCTTCGCCAGTATTGGATTTGCCGCCGATGCGGTTCATGGCGATGGCCAGTGTGGTATGCGCCTCGGTAGAAATCGAACCGAGAGACATCGCGCCGGTGACAAATCGCTTGACGATTTCCTTGGCCGATTCGACTTCGGTCAAGGGTATTGCTGCACCCGCTGGTTTGATTTCAAATAGCCCGCGCAAGGTCATCATGCGCTGCGTTTGGTCGTTGATCAGCTTGGCGTATTCTTTATAGGTTGAGAAATTATTGGCGCGCGTGGCGTGTTGCAGCTTGGCGATGGTATCCGGCGTCCACATATGTTCTTCGCCGCGCACACGATAAGCGTATTCGCCACCGGCATCGAGCGCATTGGACAGCAGCGGGTCGCTGCCAAACGCAGCCTGATGGGTGCGCAGCGCTTCTTCGGCTACTTGCGGCAGGCCTATGCCTTCAATCTGGGTGGCCGTGCCGGTAAAATAATGCTCGATGAAATCGGCGTTCAAGCCAATGGCTTCAAAAATCTGCGCGCCGCAATAGGATTGATAAGTGGAGATGCCCATCTTGGACATGACCTTGAGCAAGCCTTTGTTTACCGCTTTGATGAAGCGCTTGTTGGCATCCTTGGCCGTTACCGTAGCGGGTAAATAATCGGCCATGTCGGCCAGTGTCTCAAACGCCAGCCACGGACAGACTGCCTCGGCGCCGTATCCGGCCAACAATGCAAAGTGATGTACTTCGCGCGCTGAGCCGGTATCCACCACCAAGCCGGTGCTGGTACGCAAGCCCTCGCGCACCAGATGATGATGCACTCCGGCGCATGCCAGCAGCGCCGGAATGGCGGCGCGTTCGCGCGCTACTGCACGGTCGGACAGAATCAATACGTTGTACCCATCTGCTACTGCCTTGCTGGCAGCGGCACACAATGACTTGATAGCTGCCGCACAACCTGTTGCGCCCTGTGCCGCAGGAAAGGTGATATCCAGCACCAATGACTTGTACTGATTATTTGTCAGGCTGGCGATGTCGCGCAGCTTGGCCAGCTCATCATTGGACAGCACCGGTTGATGCGCCTCCAGACGCAGCGGCGGATTGGTCTCATCTATACCAAGCAGATTGGGCTTGGGGCCGATGAACGAAGTCAGCGACATCACGATCTCTTCGCGGATCGGGTCTATCGGCGGGTTGGTCACCTGCGCGAACAACTGCTTGAAATAGTTATACAGCGGTTTATTCTTGTCTGACAGCACCGGCAGCGCCGCGTCGTTACCCATGGAACCCATGGCCTCCTCCCCGGCGGCCGCCATCGGCGCCAGGATGAACTTGAGGTCCTCCTGCGAATAGCCGAATGCCTGTTGCGTGTCGAGCAGTGTTTCCTTGAGCACCTCTTTGTGTTCTACAACCGGCAAGTCACTGAGAAAGTATCGTGACTTTTCTATCCACTGGCGATAAGGCTTGGCCGTAGCGAGCTGCTGTTTTAACTCGGCATCATCCACGATGCGGCCCGCTTGCAAATCTATCAGGAACATTTTGCCTGGCTGCAAACGCCATTTTTTTACGATCTTGTGTTGCGGGAAATCGAGTACGCCCATTTCCGATGCCATCAACACCACGTCGTCATCGGTAATCAGATATCGCGCCGGACGCAAACCATTGCGATCCAGCGTCGCGCCTATCATGCGGCCATCGGTAAAAGCCACCGCGGCAGGGCCGTCCCACGGCTCCATCAGCGCCGCGTGATATTCATAGAAAGCGCGGCGCTCTTCGTCCATCAAGGGATTGCCGGCCCAGGCTTCCGGAATCAGCAGCATCATCGCGTGCGGCAGCGAGTAGCCACCGGCCACCAGCAATTCCAGCGCGTTGTCAAAACAGGCTGAGTCGGACTGATCTTCAACGATCAGCGGCCATAATTTTTCCAGATCAGCGCCAAGCAATTTGGACGACATCGCCGCATGGCGCGCCGCCATCCAGTTGACATTGCCGCGCAGGGTATTGATCTCGCCGTTATGCGCGATCATGCGATAGGGGTGCGCTCTGTCCCAAGTAGGAAAGGTGTTGGTGGAAAAGCGCTTATGCACCAACGCCAGCGCGCTGATCAGGCTGTCATCCTGAAGATCAAGATAATATTCGCCGACCTGATTGGCCAGCAACATGCCTTTGTAAACCAGGGTGCGCGCAGAAAATGAGGGAATGTAAAAACCTAGACCTTGCTCAGCAGGCAAGCTGCGCACGGCATGTTCTATTGTTTTGCGTATGACAAATAACTTGCGCTCGAAATGATCGGCGTCTGTGCAAACAGCACCGCGCGCTATAAACACCTGCCGCACCAGCGGTTCCACCGCCTTGACGCTTTCGCCCAGCCCACTATTGTCCACCGGCACATCGCGCCAGCCCAACAAGGTTTGGCCTTCGGCAGCAATCTTGTCGGCGATGATGCGTTCGCAGGCAGCGCGCGCAGCGGCAGCGCGCGGCAGGAATAGCATACCGACACCATAATCACCCAGCGATGGCAACGTTAACTTCTGTGCCGCGCAAACTTTGCGTAAAAACGCATCCGGGGTTTGAATCAGAATACCCGCACCGTCACCCGCCAAAGGGTCGGCACCCACTGCGCCGCGATGCGTCAGGTTTTTTAAAATCTCTAGGCCCTGTTGCACCATGGCATGACTTTGCTTGCCCTTGATGTGTGCCACAAAACCTACGCCACACGCATCGTGCTCGTTGCGTGGATCATACAAGCCCTGCCGCTCAGGCAGTCCGTGCGGCTGCTCAGGCAATGAAGAGTAACTCACCCGTTGTTCCTCAAAATCATTTAAAGTCAAAAAAAGTGGCGACACAAATCGCCACTACGTTAGCTAGGCCTATAAAACAAAATACTCAGGCGAAAGGGCGGAGATTCTACCTTGTCTCAGATTGAGTGGCAATGTTGATATAACATGCCCGGAAATGACGTTAACCTGCTAACTTGCGTTTCAAAATTTCATTCATCTGTGCGGGGTTGGCCTTGCCCTTGCTGGCTTTCATCGCCAGGCCGACAAAGAAGCCGAATAGTTTGTCTTTGCCGCTACGATATTCGGCTACCTTATCCGAGTTGGCGGCGATAATTTCATCCACGATTTTTTCAATCGCGCCAGTGTCGGAAACCTGCTTCAGACCTTTGTCTGCGATGATGGCATCGGCATCCCCGCCCTCCGCCCACATGGTGCGGAACACTTCCTTCGCGCCCGCGTTGGAGATCGTGCCATCAGCGATACGTTTCAACATGCCACTGAGTTGCTGTGGAGTGATCGGGCATTGCGCGATGTCGAGCCCATCGCGGTTCAGTTGCGCACTGACTTCGCCGATCAGCCAGTTGGCGCACATTTTTGCTTGGCCGGGTGCAGCACTTAATGTGGCTTCAAAGAAATCAGCCATCTCGCGTGATGCGGTCAGGATGCTGGTATCGTATGTGCCGAGCTCATATTCGCGGCTGTAACGTTCGCGCTTGGCTTCTGGTAACTCAGGCAGCGTAGCGCGCACTTGCTCCAGCATCGCGGGTGTGATGTCCAACGGCAATAAATCGGGATCAGGGAAATAGCGATAATCGTGCGCGTCTTCCTTGCTACGCATGGCGCGGGTCTTGCCGGTGTCTGGGTTGAACAAGATGGTGGCTTGCTGAATTTTTCCGCCGTTTTCCAGCGTATCAATCTGCCACTGCACTTCATAGTCTATGGCCTGCTGCATAAATTTGAACGAGTTGAGGTTCTTGATCTCGCGCCGCGTGCCCAACGCTGCGCCGGGGCGACGCACAGATACGTTGACATCGCAGCGGAATGATCCTTCCTGCATGTTGCCGTCGCAAATTCCGATCCAGCGTACCAGTGAGTGCAAGGTCTTGGCATAAGCCACCGCCTCTGCTGCCGAACACATGTCCGGCTCGGAAACAATTTCCAACAGCGGTGTCCCGGCGCGATTGAGATCCACGCCCGTCACGCCTTGTGATTCACCGTGTACCGATTTTCCCGCGTCCTCCTCTAGGTGGGCGCGGGTGATACGCACAACTTTCTCATAGGGTTTGGCATTACCGGATAGCGGCTCGACTTGTATGGTCAACGCGCCTTGCCCCACCACAGGCAAATCAAACTGACTAATTTGGTAGCCTTTTGGCAAGTCAGGATAAAAATAATTTTTGCGGGCAAATACCGAACGCGGTGCGATGTGCGCGCCGACGGCCAAGCCGAATTTGATGGCGCGTTCCACTGCGCCCTTGTTAAGTACCGGCAACACACCCGGCAGCGCGATACTCACCGCGTCGGCTTGTGTATTCGGCTCGGCACCATAGGTGGTAGATGCGCCCGAAAATATTTTGCTGTTGGTTGAAAGCTGGGTATGCACTTCCAGTCCGATGACGATTTCCCACTGAGCGCTCATGTTTTTTACAGTCCGATGTTTTGTGGTGCGCGGCTGTGACTATCCGTCGCCAGTTGATATTGATGCGCCACATTCAGCATCTGCGCCTCGGCGAAATAATTACCGATGATTTGCAGGCCGACTGGCAATTTGTTGCTTCCAAAGCCGCATGGAATAGACATGCCGGGCAGGCCAGCCAAGTTCACGGCGATGGTGTAGATGTCGGACAAATACATCTGCACCGGGTCGTCGCCCTTCTCGCCCAGATTAAACGCCGTACTCGGACTGGTCGGCCCCATGATGACATCGCACTGTTTGAAGGCATCGGTAAAATCCTGCGCGATCAGGCGGCGAATTTTTTGTGCTTGCAGGTAATAGGCATCGTAGTAGCCGTGCGATAGCACATAAGTGCCTATCATAATGCGCCGCTTTACTTCCGCGCCGAAACCCTGTGCGCGGCTGCGCTCATACATCTCGGTTAGGTCGCCATACTCAGGCGCGCGATAGCCGTATCTCACGCCATCGAAGCGTGACAGATTGCTGGAGGCTTCCGCCGGAGCTAGCACGTAGTAAACCGGGACTGCTAATTTAGAATTCGGCAGGCTGATGTCAACAACAGTCGCGCCGAGTTTTTTGTATTCGGCAATAGCATCGTGGACGCAATTCGCCACATCCTGCGCCAGACCCGCAGCAAAAAATTCTTTCGGCAGGCCGATACGCAGACCCGCCAATGGTTTGTTCAAGTCGCGTGTGTAATCTTCCTTGTCGCGCTGCAAACTGGTGGAATCGCGCTCGTCGAAGCCAGCCATCACGTTCAGCATCAACGCCAAATCTTCGGCGCTCTTCGCCATCGGCCCGGCTTGGTCGAGACTGGAGGCAAAGGCAATCATGCCGTAACGCGACACCACGCCGTAAGTCGGTTTGATACCGGAGATGCCGCACAGCGCGGCGGGTTGGCGGATAGAGCCGCCGGTGTCGGTGCCAGTCGCTGCCGCACACAAGCGCGCCGCCACGGCACAGGCTGCGCCACCGGAGCTGCCGCCGGGCACGGCATTTTGATTCCAGGGATTTTTTACTGCGCCAAAATATGAAGTTTCATTGGATGAACCCATCGCAAATTCGTCCATATTGGTCTTGCCCAAATTGACTGCGCCGGCGTTGTTGAATTGCGTGATGACGTGTGCATCATATGGTGCGATAAAATTTTCCAGCATTTTTGAACCGCAGGTAGTGCGCCAGCCTTGGGCGCAAAAAATATCTTTTTGTGCCAGCGGAATACCCGTTAAAGGTTGCGCCTTGCCACGCTTCAGGAGCGCATCAGCCGCACGCGCTTGCGCCAAACTGGTTTCGGCATGAGTAGTGATATAGGCATTTAGCGCGGGATTGAGCGCTGCGATGCGGTCGAGGTAAAGCTGAGTGAGTTCGACGCTGGAAATTTTTTTTTCAGCCAGCTGCGTGGAAAGTTGTTTGAGCGACGCGTTTATCATGTTTATCTGGGTCGTAAGGGGAGGAGCACCCCCTCCCGCAAGCAAGAGAGAGGGGTAATTATTCGATGACTTGTGGTACGAGGTACAGCCCGGCTTCGACTTGCGGCGAGCCTTTATATTGCGGCGCAATAGACTGGAATAGCTCGCGCTGATTCTGTTCCGTGACCACATCTTCGCGCAGGCGCTGGGTAATATCCAAAGCATGGGACATCGGGGCGATACCCTGGGTATCCACGGCCTGCATCTCTTCAATCAAGCCGAAGATGTTCTGCATCTGGGTTTGAGCAGCCACGGCTTCCTGTTCGGTTATGGCTAGTCGCGCCAGGCTGGCAACTTTGCGGACATCGTTAATAGTGAGCGACATGGGCTGATAATGCTTTATTTGAATTGGCTTAATGGAGTATTATAAGGTGTTTGTCAGCCTCGTCTTTTATTATTATTTTATTTTATTATTTCGGGCTTTATCTGGTTCTATCTTTTCTGGCTCTATCTTTTTTGGGATTCCTCTAAATGTACGATTTCAAGTTTTTCGATAATTATTTTACCAATGATCTGGCAATAGATTTGGGCACGGCTAATACCTTGATTTGGGCGCGCGGGAAAGGAATTGTATTAAATGAACCGTCCGTTGTGGCGATTCGCCATGAGGGTGGGCCGAATGGCAAAAAGGTGATCCAACAAGTTGGCCTGGCGGCTAAACAAATGTTGGGGCGAACACCGGGCAACATCACCGTCATACGTCCCATGAAAGATGGCGTGATCGCCGATTTCACCGTTACCGAACAAATGCTCAAGCAATTTATCAAGCGCGTCCATAAATCTGGAATTTTCAGTCCTAGCCCGCGTATCGTCATTTGTGTGCCGTGCGGCTCTACCCAAGTGGAACGCCGCGCCATCCGTGAATCGGCATTTGGTGCGGGTGCGCGCCGGGTAGAGTTGATTGAAGAGCCGATGGCGGCAGCGATCGGTGCCGATTTGCCGGTGGAAGATGCCACGGGTTCTATGGTGGTTGATATAGGCGGCGGCACGACCGAGGTCGGCGTTATATCGCTGGGCGGTGCAGTGTATTCTGGCTCGGTTCGAGTCGGCGGCGATAAATTCGACGAGGCCATCATCAATTACATCCGACGCAACTACGGCATGTTGATCGGTGAAACGACGGCGGAACTAATCAAAAAAGAAATTGGCTCGGCTTTCCCTGGCAGCGAAGTGCGCGAGATGGAAGTGACCGGACGTAACTTGGCGGAAGGTGTGCCGCGCAGCTTCACTATTTCCAGCAATGAAATTCTGGAGGCGCTGACCGATCCGCTCAATAGCATCGTCAGCGCCGTAAAAACCGCACTGGAACAAACCCCGCCAGAATTAGGCGCAGATATTGCCAGCAAGGGCATGGTGTTGACAGGGGGCGGGGCGTTACTTAGAGACATTGATCGCATGTTAATGGAGGAGACCGGTCTGCCTGTCGTGATAGCAGATGACCCGCTCACGTGCGTTGTGCGCGGCTCAGGCAAAGCGCTGGACAAAATGGAAAACAGCGGCATTTTTACCAACGATTGATGTTTAGAGGGCAGATGGCAGAGTGCGGAGGATTGAGGTTTTGTGCGGCTTTGTCGCATGTTCATCAATGCTCACCGTGTAGCGGCAACATCCCATCTGCCTTCTATTTGCCCTCTTCTGTCTTATGAGCATGGATCACACCCAGTCTTTTCGTTTTTTTAATCGCGGCCCCAGCCAAGTTGTCCGGCTTACTTTTTTTTCGTTGCTGTCGCTACTCCTGTTGTTTATAGATGCGCGCTACAAATTTCTGGAAGTCGCACGTAGCGCGCTTTCCGTTCCCGTTCAATCTGTACAAAAAATGGCGACATGGCCGAGCGTGCTGTGGCAAGAAGCAGGCGATTTTCTTGTAGTGCAAAGCACTCTGATAGACAACAACGAACAACTGCAACTGCAACACCTGCAGGATGCCGCTCAGTTGCAACAATTGCAAACTCTGCAGGAAGAGAACCGGCATTTGCACAAGCTGCTTCAGGTGCAACAGGAAGCCAGCTACCCCATGCATCTGGCCAAAATTGCCTATGTCGAACACGACATCTTTAACCGTAAACTGCTACTCACCAAAGATGAACAAGCCAACGTACAAACCGGGCAGGTAGTAATAGATAGCAGCGGCGTGGTAGGGCAAGTCACGCGAATCTATCCCTTGCTAAACGAGGTTACGCTGATTACCGACAAAGACCATGCCGTCCCGGTACAAGTGCTACGCAACGGCCTGCGCGCAATCGTGTTTGGCTCAGGTGATCTGAGCGAATTATCGCTGCGCTATATGCCTATGAACTCCGACATTCTAGAAGGCGATACGTTGGTGACCTCAGGCATTGACGGCACTTACCCACCGGGGCTACCTGTCGCCACCATAAACAAAATTGAACGCGACCCAGCTTATCCATTCGCACGCATTCGTTGCACACCCATTGCGGGAGTGGACAAACATCGCTATCTGCTCATCCTCACCGGCTTGCCCAAACTGGCAAAAAGGCCGGAAACAACGTCTGCCGTGTCCGACGAAAAATCAACTAAAATTACGCACTCCAATCCATGAACGGCAATTTCCCCAAAGACCATGAATTTCTGCTGCCGGTATCTGGAATTTTTATCGGGATCAGCCTTCTCATTTCACTGCTACTAAATTGGTTGCCGTGGGGTGGCTTTTGGCTCGCGCTGAAGCCTGATTTTACCGCGCTGGTATTGCTCTATTGGTGTACCCACAAACCCTATCGCGTCGGCATAGGTATTGCGTGGGCGGTCGGCATATTGGCCGATGTGGCCGATGCCAGCTTGTTCGGACAGCATGCGTTGGCCTATGCTGTGCTGGCATTCGGTGGCATCGTACTGCACCGTCGCGTACAGATGTTTGACCTGCGCCAGCAGACCCTGCAAATTTTTCCGTTGTTATTGCTGGCCTATGTGATTTATGCGGCAATCCATTGGCAAGTACGTGGCTATATCGCGTGGGAATATTTTATTGGTTGCCTAGTCTCCACATTGCTGTGGATACCCCTCACCATCTTGCTCCAAATATTACGTCGTCCCCGCGCCAACTCTAATCCATTATGAGTCGGCGTGTTGAACTAAAAAACCACCAGCGCGAAATCTACTACTTCCGGTTGCGCTTGGTGCTAAGCGTGGGCTTTGCTTTAACGCTGCTGTTTTTGTTATTAATACGCTTCGTGTATTTGCAGGTGGTACGTCACGGCCATTACCACATCATGGCGGAAAATAATCGCGTCTCGATTGTACCCATCGTGCCCAATCGCGGCTTGATTCTGGATCGTAATGGCATCGTACTGGCACACAATTATTCCGGTTACACCCTGGAAATCACGCCGAATAAGGTAAGTGATATGGAAGCCGTGATTAACGAACTGGACAAGCTGGTAACCATACAACCCAAGGATCGCAAACGCTTCAAAAAATTATTGGCCGAGAGCCGCAATTTTGAAAGCTTACCCATACGCAGTCGGCTGACCGATGAAGAGGTAGCGCGTTTCGCGGTGGAACGCTATCGTTTCCCCGGTGTAGAAATCAAGGCTAGGTTATTTCGCGAATATCCGTATCGCGAACACACCTCGCATTTGATCGGCTACATCGGGCGCATTAACGAGAGCGAAATTCAAGAATTCGAAGAAAGTAATAATGCTACCAACTATCGCGGCACCGATCACATCGGCAAAACCGGGATAGAGCAAAGTTATGAGGACGAATTGCATGGCACGACCGGCATTGAGCAGGTAGAAGTAGATGCGGATGGGCGTGAGGTGCGCATGCTGTCATGGAGCCCACCTGTTTCTGGCAATAATTTGGTGCTGTCACTGGATATCAAATTGCAGGAAGTTGCCGAGCAAGCTTTTGGTGATTATCGCGGTGCGCTAGTGGCAATGGATCCGAGCAACGGCGAAGTGCTGGCCTTTGTCAGCAAGCCGGGCTATGACCCCAATCTGTTTATTGATGGCATAGATGAACAAAGCTGGAATGAACTAAATAATTCTCCCGACGTGCCACTGAACAATCGCGCACTGCGCGGCCAATATCCGCCCGGATCAACCATCAAGCCATTCATGGCGCTAGCCGGGCTGCATTACAACAAACGCTCGCCCGCCTATTCCATCAGCGATCCGGGTTACTTCACCCTGCCCGGCTACAAGCGGCGGTATCGTGATTGGAAAGAAGGCGGACATGGCAGCGTTGACATGTTCAAATCCATCGTTGTGTCTTGCGACACTTATTTTTATGGGCTGGCGGTCGAGATGGGCATAGACAATATGTACAGCTTCCTGACACAGTTTGGCTTTGGCAAAAAAACCGGCCTGGACATGGAGGGTGAAACATCCGGTCTGCTGCCCTCCACAGAATGGAAGCAAAATCGCCACCAGGAAAAATGGTATATGGGCGACACGGTATCGGCTGGCATAGGCCAAGGGTACAACCTGGTCACGCCATTACAACTGGCTTATGCTACGTCAATTTTAGCCAATAATGGCGTGGCCTTCCATCCGCGTCTGGTGCGCCAAGTACAGCGTAGCGATAATACGGCCATACCAGAAGTGCAGCCCGATTTCGATCTTAATCTCAAACCCGAGCATGTCGCGCTGGTAAAGCGCGCCATGGTGGCGGTCACCCAGCCCGGCGGTACAGCAGCTTACGCTGGGGCAGGAGTACCCTATGTCATGGCTGGAAAAACGGGAACAGCGCAGGTGATCGGCATGAAGCAGGGCGAAAAATACATTGAAAGCCAGGTAGCAGAAAGGCATCGTGACCACGCTTGGTTTATTGCCTTTGCCCCATCTGACCAACCCAAGATAGCCATGGCCGTGCTGGTCGAAAACGGTGGGCATGGTAGCACTACCGCTGCGCCGATCGCGCGTAAAGTGCTTGATTACTATTTTCTCGGCAAGATACCTCAGCCATTAGCCACGGTGTCAGAAGTAACAGAGGTTGAAGATGATTAAACATCGTTTATGGCAGCGCTTTATGTTGCACATGGACCCACCTTTGCTGGCCGCGCTGGGCGCGTTGATGCTGGTCGGGCTGATCGTCTTGTATAGTGCCAGTGGTGGCAGTTGGGATCGGGTGCTAATGCAGATCGTCAACATGCTGGTGGCATTCACCGTGTTGTGGTTGGTGGCCAATATGCCTTTGCATTATCTGCAACGAACCGCCCTGCCCGTGTTCATCCTTGGCGTAATATTACTGATCGCAGTGGCGTTGTTCGGTGAAATAAACAACGGCGCACGGCGCTGGCTAAATCTCGGCATCACCACTATCCAGCCTTCGGAGTTAATGAAGATTGCCGTGCCATTGATGATGGCCTGGTATTTCGAAAAACACGAAGCCACCCTGACTCTAAAAAATTATTTCGTCGCCGCCTTGCTGTTGATTTTCCCAGTGTTACTCATTGCACGCCAACCAGATCTCGGCACCGCCTTGCTTATTGCCGCGAGCGGTTTTTATGTGCTGTTTCTCGCTGGACTGAGTTGGCGTGTCATGCTGTCTTTACTGGTGGCAGTAGTGGCAAGCATGCCGGTGCTGTGGTCTATGATGCATGACTACCAGCGCCAGCGCGTCATGACTTTGTTTGATCCTATGCAAGATGCGCTCGGCTCAGGCTACCACACCATACAAGCCACTATTGCCGTAGGTTCCGGCGGAATATTTGGCAAGGGTTATCTGAATGGCACCCAAGCCCATCTCGATTTTTTACCTGAACGCACAACCGATTTCATATTCGCCGTCTATGCCGAAGAATTTGGTTTGCTGGGTAATCTTTTGCTGCTAGGGCTATACCTATTCATCATCGCGCGCGGCTTTTTAATCACAGCCAATGCGTCCACCTATTTCACCCGCTTAATGGCGGGCAGCATCACGCTGACTTTTTTTACCTATGCCTTTGTCAACATGGGCATGGTCAGCGGCATCTTGCCCGTGGTCGGTGTGCCCTTACCGCTCATCAGCTATGGTGGCACTTCCATGGTTACTCTGTTGCTGGGCTTTGGGATATTGATGAGCATACATACGCATAGAAAACTGGTACAAACCTGAGGAAACGCAGATTTAACCTGACAAGCCATTTAACTGCGCAAGCGGTATTAAAATAGAAATCGAATAAAATTTAGCAGGCTGAAAATACTGAGAGAACTTAGATGAACAAGCAAACCAGATTGATTCTGTTTTTAACACTCCTAGTCAATGCCTGTGGCAGCGCACCGCCCCATAAAACAGAATCAATCAATACATCCACACCTAACACCCCAACAGAACAAGGCGGCTATCTGGCGGGTGACGGCCCCGGCGCCGATACGCCCGCTGAACTGGCTGCCATCCCGGATGCCGTGCCGCGCTCTGAACCACTGCATCGTTATGCCAATCGCCCTTACGTTGCGCTGGGTAAAAACTACGTCCCGCTTACTGCGCTGGGAGGCTATAAAAAGCGAGGTGTTGCATCTTGGTATGGTAAAAAATTTCATGGCCAGCGCACTTCCAGCGGCGAGGTATATGACATGTACGGCATGACCGCCGCGCATCCCACCCTGCCTATCCCCAGCTATGCTCGCGTCACCAATCTCAGCAATCATAAATCAGTGGTGGTGCGCGTGAATGACCGCGGCCCCTTTTTGCATGAGCGCGTCATAGATTTGTCATACACCGCCGCACACAAGCTGGGCATCATAGGTAGCGGCAGCGGAGAGGTGGAAGTGGAAAGCTTGCTCGCCGATGGCAACGCTAATATTCTTGATACAAACACAGCACCCATTATTGAAAATACCGTACAAAGTGAAGCGCTGGAAAGCAGCCCACCCGCCCCGGCCACTCCCGTCACATTGACCTCGCTTGAAAAAAACAATGGCGATGTATATCTGCAACTCGGCGCATTTGAATCACAGCAAAATGCCGAATTATTTCTGGAGCGTATGCGTGCCGATCTGAGTAATATTGGCAAACAGTTTAAGCTGTCAACCATGAGCGATGGTTTGGTGCGTGTGCATATTGGCCCTTATTCCAACCAGAGTGAAGCGCGCAGCAGCGCAGAAAATCTGGAGCAAAGATTAGGCTTCAAGCCTATGGTGAATGTGCCATAAACGTGTAATCCCAGGTTATCTATTTCAAATCAGGAACACAAAACTCCCTCCTTTTAAAGGGCAGGGTAGCGGCCAGCAAATGACTTGCATCTTGCTTTCACTCCAGCTTATTTTACCTTCGTCCTAAATGTCAGCGTAAAACTCGGTACGGGTGAACCACCAAAGGCAAACGTGCCGGTCGTGGTTGCCTTGATGCTGGTCACAGTGCTGTCGTAGCCATCACCATCAGCCAGCGGGGTGTAGGTATAGACATAAGGACCCGGAGAGGCAGTGTTGGAATAGGTGACTGTTCCGAGCGCCAGCGCCGAGGTGGTTGCACCTTGAGCAAAAGTAACTCCGCCTGTTACATAGTAAGAAAGTTTGCCGCTATCCAGCGGATCACTAATGTACACCGTGTTGACATCAGGATTGCCGCCGCCGGTATTAGCTGCGGTAATGGTGTATTCGATCACCGCGCCGGGAATGCGCTTGGGGTTGGTCGTGCCGTTGCTGGGATCTGAGATGACGGCTGACGCTTTCGTGATCGTGAGGCTGATCGCGGCAAACCAGTCCACGGTGTTACCGCTGTTGCTCGAATTGGCTGGGTTGAATGGTTTGGTCGAGGATGAGCCTGAAGCATCTGAATCTTTCACATCCAGATAATTAAATGACTTAGTGCCATTGACATGGATGTTCCAAGTGGTGGCATTCACAGAGGAGCGCAAGCTTAGCAAATTACCCGAAGCGCCAGTCAACGTCACCAAGCCGCTGATGGTTTGCGTGGAGCTGGCGGCCACAGTCAGAGTGGCGGCGCTGCTCACCGACTTGTTCAGGTTGTAGAAAGTGTTGCTGCCAGTAATCGTCTGATTCGTGCCGTTCAGCGTGATGGTGCTGGTGCTGGCGGTAAAGGTGCCGGCGTTGCTCCAGTTGCCCGCCACGTTATGAGCAAAAGTGGATCCATTTAAAGTTGTCCCGGCACCGATCACCACATTGCCAGTGACAGTCAGTGCCTCTGCCGCTGTTGCGCTAGCTGTGCCTGATAAAGTCAGGTTACCGCTAACCGTCATAGCCGTTGCAGGCAAGGTTTTTGTGCCACTGGTGCTCAGAGTCAGGTGGTAATAAGTGGCGGGGCTGCCGCTGGCAAGCTTGATGGTTTGCGACGTGCCGCTGTAATCAACCGTGTTGCCGCTGGCGCTGGCAGATAAAGTAGTGACAGCAGGCACAGCAGTGGCAGTGTACGTTAGGACAGCATTGCTGCCTTGGGTAAATGTACCTGCACCTGCAAGCGCCGTGCTGACAGTCAGCCCGGTGCCGGTCGTAATATTATTGGTCAGCACAATGGCCGTGGTCATATTGGGAATGGAGGTGACAGCCGTGCCCCCTATTGCTTGGGCATTGGTATCAAAAGTGTAGAGTCCAGAGCCTGCGGTGAACGTGCCATTGTTAGTCAGCCCGCCACGAAAATTGATTGCGGCATTGACGCTGTTGTTCCATACCCCGCTGGTGCTGACTGTGACCAAGCCCGTGTATTGCTTGGTGCCAGTTGTTGAAGAATGAGTGAGCGTTCCATCCATTGAGGTCGTTCCGGTTACAGTGATGTTGAAGGCTCCTACAGTAAGTGTGGTGCCGGGGCCGACATCTACATTGCCTGTGACGGCCAGAGCCGCAGCCGTAGTGTAAGCAGAGCCTGCGCTTCCATTAAGTGTGAAATTCCCGCCTATGGTGGTCACTGCTCCAGTTGCCGTGCCGCTGCCGCTGAATATCAAGTGGTGATAATTAACCACGCGCATGGCGGGCGAAGCGCCGCTGTAATCAACCTTGTTGCCGCTGGTGTTGACGGCAAAAGTGGTTACGGTGGGTGCGGTGGCAGAGCCATAAGTGAGTATGGCATTACTGCCTTGGGTAAAATTACCGGTTCCGGCAAGGCTGGTGCTTACCGTCAATCCGCCCGTGGCAGTGATGTTGTTGGTGAGTACGGCGGGGGAGACAGCATCAGCCAAGAGGAGGACGGTCAGATTGGGGATGGATGTTGCGACGCCGCCGATTGCCTGGTTATTGGTGTTGAAGGTATAGAGCCCTGTCCCTGCCGCGAATGTGCCGTTGTTGGTGAGCCCACCTCGGAAGTTGATCGCGGCATTGGCGCTATTGTTCCATACGCCGCCCGAATTGATCGTCACCAATCCAGTGTATTGCTTAGTTCCTGTGGTCGAAGAGTGAGTCAGGGTTCCGGTAACGCCGGTGGTGCCGGTGACAGTAAAGTTAAACGCGCCCACGTCCAGAGTTGATCCCGATGAGACGGTCAAATTGCCGCCCACTGTGGTCGCGATACCTAATGTTTTTGTGCCTGCGCCTGATATGCCAACATTGTTGAAGGTATAGGCAAAGGGAGAAATAACCTGGGCGCTGCTACCAGTGAAATTAACCGTACCGGTGCTGGCGGTAAATGTCCCTTGCACACCACTCATGAAAGTGCCGCCTGCATTCAGTGTTCCCGCACCGGAAAAGGTAACTAACCCATCGGCACTGTCACAAGTAATGTTTCCTGAAATGGTTGCTGTGCCAGTGGAAATAGTGAGGTGGGTTCTTTCCCCGGTATTTCCATGCAGCGCGAGGGAAGTTGCAGTGAGTGTTCCCGCACCCACGGCCAGCGTGGCATCCCTGCCGTTAGTGGAGGGTAAGTTAATAACAATATCACCGGTAGTGAATGCAACACCGCTGTTAATGCTTAATGAATTATTGTCGGAAGCGGTTGCGAATGTCAGATTGTAACTGGCAGCCGTTGCGGTGACCGTCACCACATGCGTCGAGGTAATGACCACGGGGTTAATTGAGGTGGGAACAACCCCGCCCACCCATGTTGCCCCGGCATTCCAGTTGCCGGTGGCGGCACTGGTAATGGTGGCGCCTAGCGGCAAGTACGGTGAGCCGGACATTAACACCCCAGCATCGTAAGTTCCGTCATCGTATTTCTGGAATATTTTGTAGGAGTAATACGTACCGCTGGTCAACGCAGTAGAGCCGCAAGGAGCTGCGCCGCCCGTGCCATCTACTTTGCTGGAAAAAACTACGGATGAAGTACCTGTGGTATCCACACACGCGACCGTGGCCGTGCCTATGGTATTGCCCACGGTATAACTAGTGGACGTAGCCGGAACTTCAGCGCCTATCGAGGATCCGGTCCAGCGCAAAATAACCGTGCTGTTGTAATCAGCAGCAGCCGAAGTGGTCCAGCCCAGCGTCACTTTGGCATTGCCAGCCGTGCCGCTGGTGGAGGTGGCGCTGCGGCAGGAGGTGTTGCTGGTGACGGTCACTGCATCCACCCACGCGGCCTTGGTTACGTCGCCAGACGTGCGTGCCTCCAGTGTGTAAGTACCGGCTGCGACGGGACAATAGAATGTGGCGGTGGCAGCCGTGCTGCCGGAATAGCTGACGGTGGCGGCGGTAGCGATCACGGTGCCGGAAGTGTCAACCAACACCATCTTCGCGGCATTTGTTGAATCGAGCCCGTAACCATTTGCAGTGATGGAATTGGCGAGGCTATTGTTAATCGGCAAACCATTGCTGTTGCTGTAACTGGTAATGGCTGCGCCGCTGCTGCCCGCCGTGATGGCGACGATGTTGGACACCGACGAAATATTTTCGGTAAAGCTAGCAGGCGTTTCGACATGAGTAGGCGTTAACACACCGTCCCCCGTCCTAATCGCCAGCCAATAAGTGGTGTTGTTTGCAATAACATTGGTAGTACGCGCAGTGCCGGTAGATTGGATGGTAAAAGTTTCAGTGGCACTCGGTGAACCTGGAGCAGGCTCATACAGAACGCGCATCAAAGGGGTGTCCGCAGCACCGCTATTCCAAGCGCCCAAAGATGAAGTGAGCGTACCCCCGCTTTTCCCCAAATAATAGCCTTGAGTTTCATCCACATCGGAGTCCGCCTTATCCCACATCAAACTCCAGTCCGAGGACAGTCTCACCTTACAGGGCGAAGAACCGCCACCGCAGGTACTCTTGGCCAAGGCCAGCGATTCGGTGGTATAGCGCAAATCATATTCATATGCTGCAACGCCACTCGTGCCATCGTCGGCAACCGCAGTCCAGGTAAGCGGCAGCTGGCCTGATGCCAGACTGGAAGCGCGCAGATTGGTAATTTGTCCCGGCGCTGTGCTATCTGACGTGGAGCCGGGTGTGGTAAAAGTGCTGCCGGGCGTAGCATTAGTAGGCCAGGCTGCCATGGTGTTGCATCCTTGACCGCTGTCATTGTCATCAATATCCCATCCCTTGGGGCCGTATGTAGCGGGGCCTTGGGGGCCGTTGACATAGCCATATGAAACGATAGTTGCCGCGACTAAGGGCATGCCGTTTTCATCGCTGCGTGAATAGAGATGCACACAGCCATCGCCATCTTTGTCGGGCAGCCCAGGTATCCATCGGGTGCTATTGCCGGGATAGCTGGCATTCTGTGAATTAGTCAACTCCGCGGTGGTGGTTACGCCATCCTTGTCTGGATCAAGCGTGGCAAAAGTGGAGGTGGTGCTGTTGGTAATATCTTCGTAAATATAATAGGCAACGCCGAGGTTATTCCGAGTCTCTCTCCCATTCCAGTCGGCATGGCAGGTGGCGCAGGCATTGTTGAGTTTACTTGCTGGAGATTGATAAGGGGTGAGCATATTGTCTGCAAATGTTTGCCGTGCATGTGCCGGAGTAGGGAGGAGCAATGTGAGTGCGAGTAAAGTGCAAGCAGCGAGTAACGCAAATTGCGTTGCCAGTGTGTACTGACCCACCGTCACTAGATGAAGGTTGCGCCTAATTTTGCGAACACTCATTTACGCACCCCCCCGATAATAATTTCGACGCGCCGATTGGGTTGCAGGCATTTCACCAAGGCTCTGCGGTCGCGCTGGTCGGGGCATTGCACCAGCGGCTGGGAAGCACCCATGCCTTTCGTTTCTATTACCTTGGCCGGGATGCCGCGCTTGACCAGGTAAGACTTGATTTGCTCGGTGCGCTGCAAGGAGATGCGCCGATTATTATGATCCTTGCCCAAACGATCGGTGTGGCCGATAAGCTGCACAGATTGCAGCGACTTCCACGATTGCAGTTGCAATATGATTTTGTCCATATCCTGCAGGCCACCATGACGCATAAAATCGTCGCTCAAACGCGCTTGACCAAACGCGAATAGCATATCCGCAGAAAGCGTATGTTTTTCGATAGTGATTGGTTTGCTTGTGACAGGTGGCTTGCTTGAAGTAGATGCCGGGGCAGATAGCAAGGGTAGGGTTGCCACAGGCAGCTTGGCTACAACTGGCACCGCTATTGTTGGCTTAACAGGCACAACCGGTTTGACTACAACGGGCTTAACCGCTTTGGCCACAAGGGGCGCGGCCGGTTTAACAAAAGCGGTGCAGGGCGCCGGATCAAATTCGAACTGCGCTTCATAAGCCAGATTTTCTGCCATGCGCGCATAAGGCTCAGCCACACTCCAACCGAACGCCTCTTTATAGTAGCCTGTCCATATCAGTTGCACTTCCAACTCCGCTATCTTGCGTCCATTACAGGTCAGATTTCCGCGCTTCTTCAGTGCTTCAGCTTTATCCCACAAATCAGAACGGACTTTTTCACTGGCTTCTGGCAACGGCGTAACCAAGTTGATAAACATCGGATTGTCACGAAGCTCATCGGTCAGCCGGGTAGCCTGAGCAATGGCATCTTGCACGATGCCGCTGCGCTGGTGTTGGTGATATTCGATCAGCGCCATATCCAGCCAAGCGCGCGCCTTGGACAGTGTGTAGCCATTAGGTCCGAGCGGACCGAAGGCAAGTTTGTCCACGCGGCGCTGGAGATATTCGATGCGCTCCAGATCGGCTGGCGTGGTGGGACGGTTGCTGTCGGCCTGGGCGGCTAGGCTCAGTGCAAACAGGCTGGCCAAGAGGGAAAGTTTAAGTAGAAGGGAAAGTTTAAGCATGATGTCCATTCCTTAGGGTTGACGCAGGAAAGAGTCGTTATCGTTCAGATGCAGCGTGTCCTGATCAAACTTCATACGCAGGGTGATATAAAATCCCTGAGTGCGGTAGTTAGCACCGCTGAAATCTTGATCGCTAAAGCCGAGGATGTTGTAGCCGATGGCAGCCCAAGCGTTGTTCATAATCTTGTAGCCCAGTGACGCGCCCAGGCCGTAGTTTTTCACCTGTGAATTCCAGCTATGCAATTGATGAGCATGAATACCGGCATCCCATTTTTTGCTCAAGTTATGTCGCAACTCTATGCCGATCAAATCGGTGTAGCCGCTGTAGCTCGAGCGCTCGATATTATCCAGACTATATTTCGCGCCATATTGCAGCGCCACCTGCGTCCCTTGTTGCGGCATCCAGTTGGCATTGAAATTGTTAATGAGCTTACGGGTATGAATATTATCAACCGTGCCCGATACAAAATGCGTAGTGGCCTCATTGATGTAATCCAGGCGATTCAGCCATATCCAAGCACTGTCTGTTGGGCGGCGGGCGTATGAGAGACGAGTGCCGGATCGGCTCGTATGGCTGATGGTGGACTGGCTGGTTGTGTAGTCGAACCCAACGGCCAACACGCGGCCAGCGTCCAAATTGTGCTGCAAGCCGATCAGGAAGTTGAGGCGCTTATCAGTGCTGGATGTGCGCCGCTCGATGCGGCTGTTTGCGCCCCAGATGCTGTCATTGTAGTTCGCGCCAAAGTTAAGTGCAGTGTAATCGCCACTTCTGAAACCGGATGTCGGCGGAATCGAGTAATTGAGTGGTTGGCTGTTGCTGTTGCGCAGTGTCTGTGCGCGATCCACGCCCGCATCGGCTTGCCAGAATTTGTTGATCTGCCAGCGCTGCACCAAACCAAGATTGGCATAAGTGCGGCCGCTATCTTGCGTAGTTTGATTGCCGAGCGAGGCCGACATTTCGCTGCCACTCCACGGTTGGGTACGCAGACCGGCGCTGCTCATGTTGGAAGCGTAGGTGCTACTGCGCGCAAATTCCTGCTCGACAAACAGCTTGGTTTGCTCGGTTAATTTGTAATCCGCACCCAGCCGTAAGCGGTTAGGAAAATCGTTATTTTCTGATTTACCCACACCCACTTCAGTGTCGGCACGCAATGTGAGGGTTTTATTGAACAGGCTATATCCCATCCCGGCCAGCGCCTGCTGACTGGCGCGAGTTGTGCCTAGGCCATTGTTGTCGCCCGCATAGCGCGCGCCAAGGTGGGAACTGAGATTACCCAAGTTGTAGTTGATCTGTGCATCAGCCACATTACGTTGTGTGTTAATTGTGCTGAGCGTGTCCTGACGATAGGCTTGACCTTGCACTTGTACCGAATCAGAAATTTTCAAGCGCGCTTCGCCGCCAATTTTGCGCGTGCTGCTTTCGCTGGCCGCCTGCTGACCCAAGCCGAATTCACCCTCTTGTGCACGCACATAAGCCTTGGCATCAAAATTATTGTCGTGGTGGGTGATTTCAGTTTTCCAGGCATAACCTTTCGGCTTCAGGCCTAGCATGGTTAGGTCACGTTTACTGCGCGCCAATTCGGCATTCACTTTTGTTTTGTCGCTTACTTGCCAAGTGGTATCGAGCCCGCCCAGATTGCCGCTAGCGCCTTCTGTTCCGTCCTGAATCAACGTGGCACCCATCTCGATTTGCTTGCTGGCTTGGACACTGACCCGACCACCGGCAGTGATATTTTCGTCACGCGGATCTTTGGATTCATATTCGGCCACAATATAAATCGGGTTGAAATTAGCATCGCGAGTCATCACCGGCTGCTTGAAGAAGAGCGTGCCCTTGATGGTGTCAAGTTCGTAATCGAGATAGCGCGTCAGAGCCTGAGCAGAGACGATGATTTGTGATTGAAACCGATCGCGTACTTCGATGCGAATTTTGTCGGAGTTCTCGATAAGATTGCTGCGCGAGAGATGATAAAGACCGGAGGTGCCATCGCCAGCAATTTCATCCTTGATATAAGCCTGAGCAGTCTGTGTGGCAAAAGCGTTGTAGCCGAATGTTTCACCTTTATATTCTGACTTTAGGCCATTAACAGTGCGGCTGTAGCGCGAGAACTCCGTGATCGTCAAGCCGGTATTGATATCGCCGAACAGTGCGTAAAACTGCTCGCGCTCAATTTTTAAATACAGCTTGCTGCTGCTAGCGGCATCGAATGTGGACTGCGTATTATCGGCATACAAGGTGTAGTAACGTGTCGGATCAATGGCCTGATTGAGCCCGTCGCGTGGCTGTTTGGCCGAATCATAGGCCAGAGTCATCAGATACTCACCGCTGATTGACCCCTTGGCATACAGCGCAACACGGTCGCCATCAAATAGCTGCTCATCCGCGCCAGATTCTTGCAGTGCGCTCATGTTGCCGCTCAATTTTTTATGGCCGGATGTGCCCTCGGCAAAACCTACCAACACCCAGTCACGCTGTCCGGCTGTCAGCCAGGTGCGAATTTCCTGAGTGCGATTACCGTCAAATTTAAAGTTCAGCACGACTTCGCCGGATTGTGTGGTGGGTGTCAACTCGATCAGCGCGATGCCGTCAGCGCCAACGTGGTAATTGGGTTTGCCGCCGATCTTGCCACCCAGCGGGTTACGCTCAATGGCCTCGTCCTGGAACAAAGACTGGTAGGGATTGTTCAACTGGAATTCACCATGAATGCCGCGCCGCATTTTGTAGCCGTCCGGGTCGAAGAAGCGCACCGCGATCACCGGTCGGGTTTTGCCGTCTGCAACCAGATGGGAATATTCAGGAACAAGTTGCACGCTGTCCGGGGTGAGGCTGTAATGGATGTTGCGGCTTTGGCGCAGCACTTCAGCACCGGACTCATCGGTGACGATCAGCAGCAGCTGATTGTCACCCTCTTTGATATGTATGCCGCGCCAAGTGGCCAGCATGATGGTGTGCGGGATGTTGGATTCCGTGCCATCAAAATACAGCGGGCTGACTTCTTCGCCATTCAACATCAGGGTAGCGCGCTGGCCGGGCAATAGCTTCACGGCAGCCTTGATGGTGGGGATAGCAGGCAAAAAACTCTCTTGCGGGTGCAACCATTCTGTGCCGGGCTGGGCAGTTGATAGCCAGTCTGCATCATAAGGCAGATGTTCAACTAGCTGGTTGCGGCTGTCAGTCCCCGGCGGCTGTGGCGCGCTGCTGTGCTGGCCAGTATTTGCAGCATGCGGTATCAAAGCAGAATTTTCGGTCGCACTTCTTCCTTGGCCTATCTGAATTTCAGCGCGTGGCAGATTGATGCCTGGGCTGACAGAAGTAGCAAGGAAGCGTGTGTATGCCGTCATAGTTGGAAGCTGCGCCTGTGCTGCTATCAAATCAGGCGCTGCCATCAAATCAAAGCTGAAGGTGTGCGCCCAGCTGCCGTATTGCGGGCCTATGCGAAAAATCAGCACGCCATCATTTACTTCCGGCTCAGGGCTGGATACGCCATCCATTTGCACGCTGTCAATTATGAGCTGTGCGCCATCTGGCAGCACAATGGAAGATGAGGCCTGATAAACATCGTCTTCGCCGCGCACTGTCAGCTCGATATGCATGGAGTGCTGGTCACGCTGTGCGCTTATGTTTTGGGTCAGCCTGGATTCTTTGTGTACCTTCTGCACATGAAAATCTGCGCGCCACACACTACCGCCACGCACATTGACGAACTGCGAAAAATTGCGCCCGGCGAAGCGCGTGTTTTCTTCACAGCTTACAGCCTGGTAATCGCTAGGCAAGGAATCCAGATCAAGCTGCACCACATGCGTGCCGGGGCGTATGTTATCGGCATGCCAGCGGCCTGCACTGTCGGTCAGAACAGCCGTGCCATCTTCCAACACGATGCGTACATTTTGCAATCCTTGGCCATCGTTGTCTGCCTGCTTGTCACATGATCCATCAATGACGCGACCCATCAGAATAGCGCGGCTGAGCATTAAATCTTCACGCACGGTGACACTGGCGCGGGCAGTGTTAGAGGTGTGACTGATTGCCGCAGCAGTATTTTCGGCCTTGCCCTGCGCTGCACCTGCAGTGACCTGCGCGACATATTTGAGCGAGATCGCGCTAGCAGCCGCAATGTTGTCCAAGCTGAAAGTGAGCGAACGGCCATCGGCAGCAATCATCGGATCGGCCAAAGCTGCGCTACCCAATCTGGCCGAACCTGATTGATAACGGAAACCTGGTGGCAAGCGGTCGGCTATCAGCACATTGAGAGCCGGATTGCTGGTGTCGTTGTTTTGTATGGTCAGCAGATAGGGCGCAAATTCACCTATGCTCACCACCGATTTTTCTGCGCTCTTGGTGATTTGCAAAGTGCCGCTGGGCGGGTCAATCGGGATGTCCACATTAACTGCCGGGCCGGGGTCAACCACAAACGGTGTGCCATAGGATGCGCCCGCGCCCGGCGCACCCAATACTGCATAGCCAGGCATCAAGCTGGCTGGCGGCGCAAGAGAGGCAAAGGTGTAACCGGCTGGCGGGGTGACCTGCAGCACATAACTCCCCGGAGCAATCAGTGGGAAGCGATAACTGCCCGCCAACATGGTGATCGTAGTGCCACATGCGGCCAAGGTCGCACCGGTCACGACGGGATTGGGTGACATGGTGGTGGCATCGTCACACCACACCAATGCCGGCTGTCCGTTGCTAGCGTTGAGCAGCGTGACCGTTGCGCCATCAACTGGCAGGCCGTTGACGGCATTGAACACCACGCCATAAGGATCTACCAAAGCCGAAGCAGCAACGGTCGTTGTCGTAGCGCCGCGCTGATAAGCAGCAGAAATGGTGGAATGGGTGGCTACCGAGAGCGTGCAGTTGTTGGCGGTTGTAGCGCTCAGGGTTGATAGGACAGCACCGACAAACACGCCGGTGTTCGGCCCGGTCTCGGTCAGTTGCAAGGTTTCGCTATCGCCCGCAGTGCTGCTGCTGGTGATGGTTACGGCCAAGGTATCCAACGACACTGGAGTCAGATTTTTGGCAAGGTCTGTAACTTCCACATACACCCCTTGACCATTGCTGTACACAGTCGCAGGTGCAAGTGACACGCTTGCTGCCGCGACCGTGCTAATCAGATCAAACGGCCCGCTGCTCGCACCCGATGAGGCGCACCGTGTTGCAGCCACTGCGGTGGAAGTTCCGCTGGCGGACACAGCCATGAATTGCACAGCGCCCTCGGTGGATACCGACAGCGCAACCGTGCTGTTGTAGGCGATACTGGACACTAAATAATTTGCCGAGACTGTGTTGGTGATCGTGGTACCGGCTAATGTTGCAGCCCAAGCAGTAGAAGACAACAGGCAGAGGACAGAAATTTGCAGCGCTTTGTTGTGAACACCAACGGTATTCACAACAAAGCGGGCTATCCCGGCAAGCCGGGACAGCACACGCGAAAACACCTCACCTGTCCGGCAGGCCGGGCGAGTGAGGTGAGGCAATGTGGCCAGTTTAAACATTGGCCTAGTTACTGCAATATGGTGTTGAAAATGATCGACACCGTTTCATTTGCTTTTAACAACCCCGTCGAAGCATGGTTGGCATCTGTTGGCAAGATGGTGGCGAAGGTGGCGGTAATGGTCTGCCCCGAGATGTCCAGCCCGTCTACAGTGTTGGTGGTGAAATTGCAGGTCGATAGCGTGGCAGCACACGTGCCGATACCACGCGCTGCGCCAGCCGTCACCCTGAAGCCTAGCTGACCAGCACCGGCCACGCAGGTTGCAGCATTGCTTGGAGCAGTCAGCCCGGTACTCGTACCAATTTCATGCGCCAGCGTGGATGCCAGCGTATCGGTTATGGTAGTCAGCTTGGCATCTGCGCTACCCGATCCATTGCTGATAGCGATAGTCCACTGCGTGATAGAGCCCGGGATGTTCTTGGGGTTGGTCACGCCATTGAAGGGATCGCACAACAAGGTTGCCGTCTTGCTGACCGTGATCGCAGCACTCGCAATAGTGTAAGTGGCAGCGACTGAATGCGCGCCATTCCTTGCGCCGTCTCCCGTCGCACTACCCGCGATATCCGCAAACACCACATCCACCCCGGATGTGTCAGCACCGGTTGTTTCTGCGGTCACGGTGATCGTGCCCAAAGTGACAGTCGTTGCCACGAGGTTGAATGCCGCGGCTTGACCGTTGGCATTGGGAGTGGTGATGTCTGCCACGATCAATATCTTGAGCGAGCCATCAGCTGCAACGTTACCAAATGTGCTGGCATCCACATACAGCGTGTCACCTGAATCCCAGGCATTGTTGGCATTGACGTCGAGGTAAATCGTGGTAGAAGCAATGTCAGTGGTAAAGTTTTCTGCACCTGCTGTGACTGATAACGCATACCGTTGTGTTGTGTTGCCATTGTTGGTAACAGTAAACGCCAAAGCCTGCTTGAGCGCGCTTGGAACAACGTTCGCATCGGCGACTTTGGCAACGGTCAGGTTGACCTTGTTGTCGACGACAAACGTCGCAGCGGCAGAAGTGATACTAGTTTGGCTAACACCGCTGACCGAATAGTCCAGCGTGGCCGAGTTGCTAATAGTCGTATTGGATGCAGTGCCTGCTGCCTTGGCATTCTGCGCTAGACTGAACATTATCCCCACAGCAAGCAACGCTGCGAGTCCGATATTGGTCAGCTTACTTCGAGTGAGAATTTTCATTTTGATCTCCTTGGTAACTGGGTGCAACATTAAAAAACCTTCTTTGCCATAAACTTTTTCGCGGTGGGCCAGGACCGAAAGGCGGCCCGCGCCCGGCCATTGGGGCGTGTATCCAGGGCGGGTCAGTCATGGGTTCGGGCAGCACATAGCGGCGACGGTGCGCCACATTGCGACTGCTCATAAAATGAGTAGAAATTTTTTTCATAGCGTTATTTGATTACCGCACGAAAATTAACTTCACCGCTCTTGCCAGCGCCCAACATGCCTTGGTATATCCAACGCAGATGGGTGTAATCGGCAGCTAAGGCTGGGCGCGTTTTGCCGTCTGTAGTTTTGACGGCCAGCTTGTCCGGCGTGGCATAGGTTTGGCCACCATCAACAGAAAAAGTAATCACCATATTTTTTCCGGTGGTAGTGTTGCCCTTGTAGATACTGTCATTCGGCACAGGGTTGGTAATGACTATATCGCCCGCCGGTATGTTGAGTGTGTTTTTGAAAGTAGTGGTATAGATAATCTCGTCCCCTGGTACGGCCTGATCCACCGGGATGCGATGAGTTTCTTTCTTGCCATTTTTTTCCACAGTGATTTCACGTTCAGCCGTACTTTTGAGTTCAATCGAAGCCGAAGCAGCTTGGGTCGGCAATTGAAATGCCATTAGCAGCATGGCGGTGCAGAAAGCTTGAAAGAAACGCGAGTTAAACATGGTGATCTCCTGTTAGTTGATGGTGACGCGAAAAGTGAACCAAGATGTCATGGGTGCTGTGACAGTGCCGGGTGTATAGGTGACGGTGTTGCCCAAGGTGATGCCGAAGTCAGTCAGGTCGCCATCAGCCGCATCGGTTTTTGCTACGCCATTCACGACGATGCTATTCGGGACGTAACTCGTGTCTAGGGGAATGGGGTCAATGACACTCAGCGCATCGACTGCGCCAACACCCGAACCAGCAATGTCAATGCGATAGGTGAGAATAGAACCCGGAACAATTTTGCAGCCGCTGGCAGCGTTGCATCCAAATGGATCTTGCACATTAATCACGCTCTCACTGAGGACTATCGCGGCAGTCGCATCGGCAAAGGCAATGACCAGATTCGATGTTGATGCACCGCTTATCGTGGCTACGCTGCCACTGGTAAAAGCTGTATCGCTGAGCGTCACTGTCAGGTTGGCAATACTGTTTGCATTGGCGTGTGCCGTAGCATTGCCGGTAAAGCTCAGTGTGGCTGTGGTGGCGCTGGTTTTGGTCAGTACCGCAGTCAACCCGGCTGGCACGTTGCTCACCACGCCACCGGCCAGGGCTACACCATTAGCACCGGCGAAGGTGTCGCCAGTCAGGGTCAGCATGGACACGATGCTGATCGAACCGTTGTTAGCAACGGCTTCGACAAAAGTTGTGGTGCTGTAAGCAATCGAGCTTGCAATTAAACTCACTTGATAGGCATCGCGCGCAGAATATTTCCCGTCCAGCATTGCATCATCGCTGCCGCCTGCATCGGCGAACACCGTATCAACTCCCGCAGTATCGACACCCGCCATTTGAGTCGTGGCTGCACCCTGCACAGCCGCTGCGCCGCCCTGCGAGGTCGTAACTGTTAGGCTGACAATTGCATGGTCATTCATCACTAGGCCAGCCGGGATGTTGCATACCACATACACAATTTTGCTGGCATCGGCAGCCAGTTCGTCAATGAAGGTGGCGGTATCGGCCATGTCATATCCGGCCAGCGCACCGCTTTCGATACGCGCGCTGCAAGCTGTGCCATCAAAATTATCAACTCCTGCAAACAGCGTGGCACCACTGCTGCTATTGCTGGCAGTCAAGCTGTAATCCTGCACGGTGTTACCATTGTTGGTGACCATAAAATCGGTGACAGCAGTGCTCTGGTTGGCGCTTACAGCAGTGGTTGCACCGCTGATTTCGGCAACCGTGACATTGACTTTGCGGTCAACCACGAACGAGGGCGTGTTGGAGGAAATGCCCGCGCTACAGAAATTACATTGCAGTAGCGCAGTGTTGCTGATAGTCGTGCCGGAGAGGGTGCCTGCTGCCTGGGCAAATGGCAATGTTGAAATGAACAGAAAAAAACTAGATAGGGCAAATAAAATTAATTTGCGATTTTGCGAGGGTAAATCTTTTTTCGGCTTCTGCTTACTCATTCCGGCGGCCACTTTTGCCGTATCTATATGTTTGTACGGCTTACATATACCAGAAGTAGGGTTTTTTCCATAGGCCGATTAGCGGGGATTTTAGGGGGGGGTGAATGGTGGTTTATGGCAGATAGAAGGTCGAAATTGGGGGCTGTTAACTGCAAGAACATGCATTAACTCCAAATTGACATGTTATACAGAAATCTGTATTGTTTTCGTATGAAAACCACCCTCGACATCAATGATATTTTGCTAGCCAACGCAAAGGCACTGGCAGCCCGTCAGCAAACCTCGCTCACAAGGTTGATTGAAGAGGGGTTAGAGCTTCGACTGCGCGCTTCTCGCACCGCACCTCGCAACAACAGGCGCATGATTCCGGTTCACCATGGGCGCGGCGGGTTGATCGCAGGACTAAATCCGCTTAGCAACAAAGTCTTTCTGGAAGCTGTTGACCATGACGCCTGATGTCAACGTGCTGATTGCGGCATCACGTAGCGACCATCCTCACCACAAAATTGCCTACACCAGCCTTGACGAGGCAGTGGCAGCTTGTAAAGTTGGCTCAAGTCTAAAAATTATGCCCATGGTAGCTGCCAGTTTTTTACGGCTCGCAACTCATGCGAAAATATTCGCCAAGCCAACTTCCATGAAAAATGCTACCGATTTTATTGATGCATTACTCACCATGCCCGGGGTAGAAATGCCATCTGTCAGTATTGAGTGGTCGGTGTTACGCCAACTCTGCTTAGCAAAGAATCTCCGTGCAAACGACATTCCCAATGCTTGGCTGGCTGCAACGGTCATTCATCTCGGCGAACATCTTGTTACGTTCGATGCAGATTTTAAAAAATTGTTGGGGCGCACACAAGTTACGGTACTTGTGCCAAACTAAGAATTGCCTAATCCACATCCAGGCTTGAAGCAAACATCCAGATTCACGTTTAATATTTTTGACTCACGACTCTAGCCATGCGCGTATTATTTGTTACTTCCGAAGTTGCACCACTCATCAAAACGGGTGGCCTAGCTGATGTCAGCGCAGCGCTACCCATAGCGCTGCGAGCATTGAATGTTGATGTGCGTATTTTGCTGCCGGGTTATACCCCGGTCTTAAAAGCTCTGCACAATCTGCAAGTTGTGGCAGATTTTCCCGCTTTGCCTGGCTACCCTCCGGCACGCTTATTGGTGGATACCACGCCCAGTGGCGTACCCATCTGGGTCATTGAATGCCCCATGCTTTATCAACGGGGCGGCGGAGCATACCAAAATGAAAGTGGTTTAGATTGGCCAGACAATGCTCATCGCTTTGGCCTGCTCTCAAAAATTGCAGCACTTTTAAGTTGTGCGGAAACTCCGCTGGCATGGAAGCCCGATGTCGTGCATTGCAATGACTGGCAAAGCGGACTAACTCCCGCCTATTTGCATTTTTCCAAGCAGCCTGCACCCAGCGTGATGACTGTGCACAACGTTGCTTTCCAAGGCTTGTTCCCGCCTCAATTAACTGCCGAACTGGGGCTGCCTGAACAGTGCTTTCAATCGGATGGCGTAGAGTTTTACGGCAAGCTGTCGTTTATGAAAGCGGGTTTGTTTTATGCCGACCATATCACCACCGTGAGTCCGACCTATGCCAAGGAAATTCAAACAGCGGAACTGGGATTCGGTCTGCATGGTTTGCTGGCATATAAACATTCCGCACTATCCGGCATTCTGAATGGCATTGATATTAACGAATGGAATCCTGCTGCCGATCCCTATCTTACCTCGGCCTATGATGTAAAAAAATTGAATGGTAAAGCCGCCAATAAAAAAACCTTACAACACACTATGGGATTGCATCTGGATGCACAGATTCCCTTGTTGGGCATGGTCGGCCGTTTTACTGAACAAAAGGGTTTGGATTTATTACTGGAAGTTGCCACGCAGTTGATTGCCTTGCCCGCGCAACTGGTGCTGCTGGGTAGCGGCGATGCAGAAATGGAACGGGCGGCATTGGCACTGGCGCATCAATATCCGGGAGAAATCGCCGCCTTTGTCGGCTTCGACGAAAGCCTGGCGCACTCGATCGAAGCGGGCGCAGATATTTTTTTGATGCCATCACGCTTTGAGCCGTGCGGCCTCAATCAGTTATACAGCCAACGCTATGGCACACCGCCCATCGTACATGCCACAGGCGGGCTGATAGACACGGTGGTGGATTGCAATGCCGCTTCATTGCTGAGTGGCACTGCCAGCGGCTTTGTTTTCAACAATATGGATGTTCCAAACCTGATGGCTGCTGCACGGCGTGCCGTAGCCGCCTACCATGACCATAAAATATGGCCCGCATTACAACGCATCTGCATGAATAAAGATTTTAGCTGGCGACTGAGCGCCGCTGCTTACCATGATATTTATTCAAAGCTGCTGCGGCATTAGGGCATCTCTAAATATCCAAACTCCGTAGCGATACTGACCGAGAGAAAGTCAGACCCCACAAAAAATTAGCCCTTACATATCCCACATATGCAGCGCCGCAATTTTTTGTTCGTGCCTTGTCTCGCTTAGGATTTTGAATTTTTAGAGACGCCAATTAGCCTGTTCACTTAGCGCCTGCTTCTTGCTGCGCGGCAATTTCTTGATCTGCATCTCGCGCTTCAACGCTGCCGATTTATCAGCGCATGATTCGACATAAACCAATTGCACCGGTGTGCGCCCGCGCGTGTATTTCGCCCCCACTCCCGCATTGTGGTCTGTCAGGCGCTGCGCTAAATTTTTGGTAATGCCGCAATACAAAGTGCCATCGGCGCAGCTGAGTAAATAACATAACCAGTCCGCTGTGTGTACTTCGCCGCCTCGTCCCATTTAGTTTGAGTTTGCCGAGTGGCGAAATACGCGCTCCATCGCATCCAGCATGGCATTGAGCGAGAAGTGCGACTCTGCGCGTTTTCGTGCGGCATCACCCATGCGACTGCGGAGATCAGGGTTGGCAATAAAATTCTCCAGCCGAATTTTTAGCTGCTCAGCATTTTTTGGTTCGACCAAATATCCGGTAACACCCTCTTCCACCGCTTCATCAATCGCACCAACCGTTGTAGAGACCACTGGCAAGCCCATTGCCATCGCTTGCATGATGGCCTGAGGCACACCTTCATTGGCGAAGGAAGGCAAGGCGAATATGTCCATTGCAGCCAGCAAGTCTGGAACATCTTCCCGATGACCCACGAGGTGTATTTTCTCTGCATGGCCGGAGACGCGAATACGTTCTTGCAGATGCTTGCTGCGCGGCCCGTCACCGACAATCAGCAGGTGGGCAGAAGGAAATTTTTTTGCAATCTCTACAAACGCATCCAATAAATAATCGTGCCCTTTCCAACTGCGTATCGTGGCGGCAATACCGATCACGATTGCATCTTGCTGAATACCCAGCGCCAAGCGCATGGCGCTACGCGGCTGGGCGGCGGCGCGTGAATACCGCTCCAGATCAATGCCGGTGGGAATGGAAATGACTCGCTCAGGCTTAAGTGCAAGACCATTCATCAATTCCACGCGCAGACGTTCGCCAGTGGTTACCACCCGCGCACAAGCCTTCCCATATAGCCAGCGGGTGCTCCAGTTATTTGCTGCCTTGACAGAAACGTGCCGCGTTCTAACGACCGGGGCTTGCCGACTAAGACCGATCTGCGCCAAAGCCACCAGCCAACTATCAGTAGAGCTATGGGTATTGATGACATCGCAGGTGTTGTGTTTCAGCCAACGGCGCATCGCCCACACACCACGTAGAGATTTTCTTTCAAACGGCATCGCCTCAACCGGAATGCCGCGCGCTGTTGCTACTGGAAAAATTTGTGCTGTGGGCGAAGCCAGTAACGTGACGCGATGTCCACGCGCACACATACCTTGCGCCTCGGTCAAGATGCGTATTTCTTGCCCACCCCAGCCGTTAGATGCTTCAGTATGTACGATATGTAGAGGATCGCCGCTCATTGCTTGAACTTCGCTACCAACCCGACTCCCGCTCCGGCGTGGCACTGATTTTGTGTATGCTCAAATCAGAGCCATTGAATTCTTCTTCCGTACTGAGACGTATGCCCACCACCTTTTTCAGCACTCCATAAACCACATAGCCACCGCCAAAGGCGATAACCACGCCCAGCAGCGTTCCCGTCACTTGCGCCATGAGACTCACGCCACCCAACCCGCCCAATGCCTTTGCGCCAAATATACCTGCAGCGACACCACCCCATGCACCGCATAATCCATGCAGCGGCCACACACCGAGCACATCGTCTATCTTCCAACGGTTTTGTGTGAGTGTAAACATCCACACAAACAAACCGCCCGCGATGCCACCAGTGAGTAATGCGCCGAGCGGATGCATCAGATCAGAACCGGCGCACACCGCCACCAAACCAGCCAGAGGGCCGTTGTGGACGAAGCCGGGATCGTTCTTGCCGACCCACAGCGCAACCAACGTGCCGCCCACCATCGCCATCAACGAATTCACCGCCACCAGCCCGCTAATCTTGCTAATCTCTTGTGCCGACATGACGTTGAAACCGAACCAACCTACGGTCAATATCCACGCCCCGAGTGCGAGGAAAGGAATACTGGATGGCGGATGTGCCGAAATGCGGCCATCCTTGCTGTAACGTCCGTGCCGCGCACCGAGCAACAGCACTGCCGCCAGCCCTATCCAGCCGCCGACGGCATGCACCACCACTGAGCCAGCGAAATCGTGGAAGGGTGCGCCGAAAGTTGCAGTCAGCCATTCTTGTACCCCGTAGCGGCCATTCCAAGCGATGCCTTCATAAAATGGATAAATAAACCCGACCAGAATAAAAGTGGCAACCAACATCGGATTGAATTTGGCACGTTCGGCTACGCCGCCAGAAACAATGGCGGGAATAGCGGCGGCAAAAGTAAGCAGGAAGAAAAATTTAACCAGATCGTAGCCGTTCTTTTGTGCCAAGTCCTCTGCGCCATTAAAGAAATTTACGCCATAGGCAACGCTGTAGCCGATGAAAAAATAGGCCAGCGTGGAGACAGCAAAATCGGTGAGAATTTTTACCAGCGCGTTGACCTGATTTTTCTTGCGTACCGTGCCCAGCTCCAAAAAAGCAAATCCGGCATGCATGGCCAACACCATGATGGCACCCAATAAAATAAAGAGCGCATCGCTACCGGTTTTCAGATTTTCCATAACCTCCCCTTAACCAAAATGACTATCTTGCCTGCATTCAAACAATCCAATTGTTCAATGTTTTCTCAAGCCAAAACAAACCCACTATCGTTTTGCTATCCGAAATTTTTCCCCGCCTCACCCACTTCATCGCCTCCGGCAAAGACAACTCAATTACCTCAAGAAATTCACCGTCATCAAGCTTTCGCTCTTGATGAGTGAGGCCACGCGCCAAAAAATATTCCATGCGCTCATCAGCAAAACCGATGCACGGCCAGGCGCTGGTCAGGTGCGTCCATTCCCGTGCGACATATCCTGTTTCTTCTAAAAGCTCTCGCTGCGCGGTAGTCAGTATATCTTCGCCGTGATCTATCTTGCCTGCCGGAATTTCAATGAACTCTTGTCGCGGCGCATAACGGAATTGGCGCTCCATCACCAGATTACCATTGTCCAGCAGGGCAAGGATGGCTACCGCACCGGGGTGGGTGATGTATTCGCGGGTACTTGTGCTGCCATCTGGCATACGCGCACTATCCTTGCGTACACTGATAAAGCTGCCTTCGTATACCACCTCTGAACTCAAGCAAGTTTCCGTTAAGTCCATAACCCTCTCCACAAACAGCACTCCCGCCGAAGCGGGAGTGCATGGACACCAAGAAATTAGGTTCTGTTTAGGGCAATAGTAGCGACTGCTGCACCGACACCGCACAAACAGTCATCAATGTGCCAGGCAAGATGCCCAAGACCAGCATCGCCAAGCCATTAATCGAGATCAACACACTGCTATCAGGCCGCATGTGAATTGCAGCATGGCTTTCAGGCGCATCAAAATACATGAGTTTGATGATACGCAGATAATAAAATGCGCCGATCAAGGAGAACAGCACAGCCATGATGGCCAGCGGCATATGCCCGGCTGCAATCACAGCTTGCAGCACTGAGAACTTGGCATAGAAGCCAACCGTGGGAGGCACACCCGCCATAGAAAACAGCAGCAGCAGCATCATAAATGCCAGCCACGGGCTGCGCTGATTGAGCCCTTTAAAATCATTGAGCGTATCGGCCTCAAAGCCTTCACGCGACAGCAGCATAATCATGCCGAACGAGCCCAGACTCATCAACACATAAACCACTGCATAAAACATGGCCGAGCCGTAACCTTCGATCGTACCGCTCAACACACCGAGCAGCAGGAAGCCCATGTGGGCGATGGTGGAATAAGCCAGCATACGTTTCAAATTAGTTTGGGCAATGGCGCTGATGTTGCCGATGGCCATAGACAATATGGCCAGAATAGCCAACATTCCCGACCAATGCACCATCAAGGGCTGCAAGCCTTCAACCAAAATACGCATCAGAAAAGCAAACGCTGCCAGCTTGGGCGCAGAGCCGATCAACATAGTCATGGCGGTCGGTGCGCCGTGATACACATCTGGCACCCACATGTGGAACGGTACAGCACCAAGCTTGAAGGCGAGGCCAGCGACAACGAACACCAAACCAAATGTCAGCAGCGCCTTATTCTGTACGCCATGTTGGATGGCATCGGATACTGCCGCTACGTCCAGCGTGCCCGTCGCGCCGTATAGCATGGACATGCCATACAGCAGCAAGCCAGAAGCCAGTGCGCCCAGCACAAAATATTTCATCGCTGCCTCAGTGGCAATAGCGGAATCGCGTTGCAACGCCACCATGGCATATAGACTAAGCGACAGCAATTCCAGCCCAAGATACAAAGTCAGGAAATGGCTGGCAGAAATCATCACCATCATGCCGAGCAGTGCGAACAGGGTCAGCACCATGAATTCGCCGGTAAACAGGCCGCGGATTATCAAGTAATTGCGCGAATACACCAGCATCATGGATACCGCCAGATAACTCAACAGCTTCAACACATCCGACATTAAATCATCTACAAACATGTTGTTAAATAAAGGCACCACGCCGCTATGATGGGTAGTTACCGTAATTAATGCGCAACCAAGCAGGGTCAGCTGCACCAGGATGTAAGTCACGGTCTTGGTCGGATTGGTCAGAAACAAATCCGCAATCAGAATCGTGCTCACCATCAGCAACAGAAAAATTTCCGCGTAGGCTGAAGTCAGTGTGGACAAGTAACTCATATTTTCCTCAACTTTAAATATTTACTCCTCCCCTTCAAAGAAGAGGATGGGGGTCTGTAGGGCGGGCACGTTTTTTGTGCCCACGCGCAAATTTATTCGCGACAGCGTGGGCAAAAAAACGTACCCACCCTACTAAATTACATCAATTTGGAACGGGCAACATGCGCCAGAAAATCGCTCACGGACACATGCATCATTTCACTGAATGGCAAGGGATATAGCCCCATACCCAACACAGCAAATGCCAACACGGCAAAGATCACTTTTTCGCGCAGGGTAATATCGGTTAATTCGGCCACATGGTGATTCGCCACCGCGCCGAAAACTACGCGCTTGAACATCCATAAGGTGTAAGCCGCGCCAAAAATGAGCGTAGTCGCGGCGAGGAATGCATACCAGAAATTGGCCTGAACTGCGCCCATGATGACCATGAATTCGCCGACAAAACCGCTGGTGCCAGGCAAGCCACTATTGGCCATGGCAAATAGCATGAAGAAGGCGGCGAACACCGGCATTTTATGAGCCACGCCACCGTAATCGGCAATGTTGCGTGAGTGCATGCGGTCGTACAGCACGCCTATGCACAGGAACAGCGCGCCGGACACAAAGCCGTGCGAGATCATCTGCAACAAGGCACCTTCTACGCCATAGGTGTTAAAAATGAACAAACCTAACGTGACAAACCCCATATGTGAAATGGAAGAATACGCCACCAATTTTTTCATGTCAGTTTGCGCCAACGCCACTAGGCCGATATACACCACCGCAATTAACGACAAGGCAATCATCACGCCCGACAAATAATGGCTGGCATCGGGCGCAATCGGCATGGAGAAACGGATGAAACCATATGCACCCACTTTCAACATGATCGCGGCCAGCACCACCGAGCCGCCGGTGGGCGCTTCGACGTGCGCGTCCGGCAACCAGGTATGCACAGGAAACATTGGTACTTTCACCGCAAAGGCAAAGAAAAAAGCGATGAAGATAAAAATCTGCGCTGACATCGGAATTGCCACTTGATGAAAATCGAGTATCTCGAAGCTGCCGCCGGATTGGTTGTAAAGATAGATTAAAGCGACCAGCATCAGCAGTGAGCCGAGCAAGGTGTAGAGGAAGAACTTAACTGCCGCATACACACGATTCGCGCCTCCCCACACGCCGATGATGAGGAACATGGGAATCAGCATGGCTTCCCAGAACACGTAGAATAGCACCGCATCCAACGCTGCAAACACGCCTATCATAATGCCGGACATAATTAAAAATGCCGCCATATATTGCGCCACGCGCTTCTCAATCACCTTCCATCCAGCCAGCACTACAATAGGGGTAAAAAAAGCGGTAAGCAGAATAAACAACACCGAGATGCCATCTACACCGAGATGATAGTGAATATTGAACCGTGAAATCCAGCTAGTCATCTCGACGAACTGCATGTCTGAGGTGTCACGCGCAAAACCAGTGTAGAGCGGTATTGTCACCAGAAAACCGAGCACTGCGCCCACCATGGCAATGATGCGCGCCAACGGCGCATTTTTATCGTCGCCGGTAGCTAGCACCAGAACACCAAAAATAATCGGCAACCAGATGGCGACGCTTAACAGATGAAATCCAAAAATCATGCTTTATTCCTTATTTCGTAGGTCGGGCTTAAGCTCGACGCTGCACCATCAAAACCAATCGCGTAGCGTCAATAACACAAACACGCCAATAATCATCGAAAATGCGTAGTGATAAATGTAACCGGTCTGGAAACGGCGCACCACGCCTGACAGCATGCCGACTAGGCGCGCAGTGCCATTCACCATCAGCCCGTCTATCAATTTTACATCGCCGAATTTCCACAGGAAGCCACTTGCGCCACGCGCGCCACCAGCAAAAAACCAGTCGTTGAAACGATCGAAATAATATTTGTTGTCCAGCAGCGTGTAGATGCCGCTGAATCTATGTTTGATAGCGGCAGGAATATCGGGCCGTTTCATGTAGAAGAACCAAGACGTCACCACGCCGCCCAGCGCCAGCCAAAATGGCAGCGTAGTTAATCCGTGTATGGTCATTGCCAACGCACCGTGAAACTCCGCTTTCAATTCAGCCATAGCGTGATGTCCTTGGGCAATATAAATAGCTTCACGGAAATAATTTCCGTGCAACATAGGCTCTATCATGATGTAACCAATAGCCAGCGAGGGAATAGCCAGCAACACCAAGGGCAACCATACTACCCACGGTGTTTCATGCGGCTTTTGGCCGGGTGCCAAGCCATGATGATGGTCATCGTGTTTTGCATGCGCGTCATCATGGTGGTCGTGCTTGGCGTGCGAACTGTGATGGGTTTTTGCTGGTTGCGCTTTACCAAATCGCTCTTCGCCATGAAACACCAAAAAATACATACGGAAGGAATAAAAAGCAGTGACAAACACGCCTGCCACCACGGCAAAATAAGCAAAGCTGGCGCCGGGCAGATGCGATAATCCGACCGCCTCAATGATGCTGTCCTTGGAATAAAAGCCGGATAAAAATGGCGTACCGATCAAAGCCAAAGAACCAATCAAGGAGGTGATCCAAGTAATCGGCATGTATTTACGCAAGCCACCCATGTTGCGTATGTCTTGATCGTGGTGCATTGCCATAATGACCGAACCTGCGGCAAGGAATAGCAGCGCCTTGAAAAAGGCGTGAGTCATCAGGTGGAAAATCGCCACCGAGTAGGCCGATGCGCCCAGTGCTACGGTCATATAACCCAGTTGCGACAACGTGGAATACGCTACCACGCGCTTAATGTCGTTCTGGATGATGCCAAGAAAGCCCATGAACAACGCAGTAATCGCGCCGATCACCATGACAAATGACAGCGCCATATCAGACAACTCAAACAATGGCGACATACGTGCCACCATGAAAATACCGGCGGTTACCATCGTTGCGGCGTGAATCAAGGCGGAGATCGGGGTTGGGCCTTCCATCGAATCGGGCAGCCATACGTGCAAGGGAAATTGTGCCGACTTTCCCATCGCACCGATGAACAGCAAAATGCAAATTGCCGTCAGCACATTCCACGACACACCGGGTATCGGCGCCAACTCCCTAGCATGGCTGGCAGCGTTGGCGAAGACTGCGGCGTAATCCAGCGTACCGAATACCACCAGCACTAGACCTATGCCCAACAGAAAGCCAAAATCGCCCACGCGATTGACCAAAAATGCCTTGAGGTTAGCGTAAATTGCGGTGGGTCTGTCATACCAGAAACCAATCAACAAATATGAAACTAGCCCGACCGCTTCCCAGCCGAAAAACAATTGCATGTAGTTGTTGGCCATTACCAGCATCAGCATGGAGAAGGTGAAGAGCGAGATGTAGGCGAAGAAGCGCTGGTAGCCCGGGTCTTCGGCCATGTAGCCGATGGTGTAAATGTGCACCATCAGGGATACGAAAGTGACGACCAGCATCATCGTCACGGTCAGACGGTCGATCAAAAAGCCGACATCGAAACGGACGCCGTCGGCCACCGCCCAGGTGTAGAGCGCTTGATTGAAGATCGCGTCTTTGGCGTCAAACGCTTGCTGCGCCACCATGCATGACGCCACAAAGGAGATGAACACCCCGAGGATCGTAATGCGGTGCGACGCTACGCGGCCCAGTCTGGCGCCCAGGAATTTGG
>JAYUTK010000074.1:0-2246 GCA_043755195.1 Gallionellaceae bacterium | reverse complement strand
CCAATGGCTGATAGCACAAACAATGCTATAACGATCTTGACTCCGAGAGAGGTTGCGCCAGTGGGATTTTTCTTCCCACAATTAGGACATGATTTTGCTGATGAGCTAACTTCCTTGCCGCATTCTTTGCAATTTTTTAGCGCCATACCCCATCCCTGAATAATCGCCCCCCAGCCAATTGAGCGAGTAGGGTAACGTGAAATTAAGTTTTACATGCCCATACTTTGGAAATCAATAATAATTATCCTTCATGCTCATAAGTCTTCCCCTGCTCCAGAGGCTGGAGAACCCTAATGGTAAAATTCAAGTCTGGCTTGGCTTGCGATGTGTCAATTCTAACCAGTGGCGCTTTATCGCGGTATGCCGAATTGCGAATCGCTGCCCGGCGCAAATATAAATCCGCTATGGCCTTGGCAATCTGTACTTCAGGCATTGTCTTGCCAGCCCCTGACAGCACAGCCTGCGCTTTGTCTAAAAGCGGTTCAGCAGATGCGGCCATCGCTGCCCGGTAAAGCTCGCTATCCTGATTGGCTATCCAGGCGCTCAGGTCAGATCGGGCTATCCCCAGTTGGGTGCTAATTTCGGCGTGAGTGTTACCGTTAAGTATCAACTCTGCCACGTACTCCATACCACCCGCACCCTCAATCCGCGCCACGCTAAGGCTGGACACGCGAAACTGCTTGTGAAACACGGGCAATAGCGGCTGAAACTCCTCGCGCGTGGAGCTGTTATCAGACTGGGGCAAAATTGCAGGTATTTTAATATTCATAAATTTCTCCAAAAAATTATTTAAAAAAACACCTCGGGGGCTTAACTGCCACCAACATGTCGGGGGGTTAACGGCGCTATCCCGCATCGCCCTGTAGCTCACAACGACCATTATTCGCTGTAGCCCAATATCCACAGGGCTTCCCGCCATTCCCACTCTTCCCGTTTCGGGACTTTTCGGGTGCGTTCCCATCCTCCCGCTTTTCCCACCCACCCTATACAGGGGTGGGGAAACGGGAAACCAATCCATGTGCCCATTAGATTGACCACAACCAATCCCCCTTCATGCCTAGAATCCCATTCGACACCAATCCAGAAATGGCACTCATGGCGCGTGTCTTCCGGTGTTTCGCATCGGTGGGCATTCGCTCTGAAACAATGGATACGGCTTCATCGTAATTAATACAGGGGGTGCCGGTTGGTGTGCCCTCCTTGCCAGTGTGGGGCGATTTTCGTAGCGGCTCACCTAGTGCATCCCGTGCTATTTTCTGATTTGCTCCAAGTAAACGTTTTTGCTTTCTTGCCACGTGGGCGGATTCATCCGGCACGATCACGCATGAGGTGATTTCCTCACCGTCATCATCTTTACCTAGTGGCACAATCTCCAGCCGGAAAGAGTGCTCATTGCCGGTTATGTCATCCTTGGATTTGGCAACACTCCACGCCCGGCGGGTGTCAGTCTTAATCACTTCAATTGCACAATCCAACGCAGCGTATAGGCTCGAATGCCCGCGCAATCCCTTGCCGGCATCCTTCCCCGTATGATGCACCACCAACACTAAGCCACCCGTCATGGTTTGCAGTTTCGTGGCAGCGGCAATGATGCGCCCCATATCAACAGATGAGTTTTCATCCGCTCCAGGTGCGGCGCGGTTCAAGGTGTCGAGAATTATCAATCCACCGGCAGTCACAACCTTGGCCAATTCAGTCACATCACCACTTAATAGATCAAACGGTTCAATGACGAAGTGCAATGTATCCGGCAGAGGCTTACCATGGTGCTGGCTCCACGCCTTGGCACGCTTCCCCAGTCCGGCCTCACCCTCCAAACAGACATAAGTCACGGGTGATTGCTTAACGCGGCGGCCAAACCATTTGGCATCGCCAGCGGCAACGGCGCAGCCCATGTCCAGAATCAGAAAACTTTTACCGCTCCCGCTTGGACCGTATAGGGCTGCCAATCCTTCCGCTGGCAACACACCACGCACCGTCCACCGCATCGGCGGGGTGTTGCATAGGTCGGTGGCCGTTAGCAGCCTGTAACGCATTGCAGGGGCAAGCCCATCGCTACAGGCCTGCCCTATGCGCTCCCGCCCCCTATAGACCTCACGCACACTTTTTGCAGCGTTCAATATTGTGCGATTCAGATAGTCTTCCCGTTCCCACTTATCGCGCACCAGGGCTGATTGCAGCATCAACCGCTTGATGCGCTCACAATCGCGCCCCGTCCAAAATGCCAGATGCGCAGCAAGTGCCGC